>JAYUYF010000657.1:0-2957 GCA_043752605.1 Roseiflexaceae bacterium | reverse complement strand
CGGTAGATGCGCGCGGCTACCTGTGCAGTGTGCATGATTGATCGCTCCTCACTCTCCAGCACGCCGAGTGTAGCACGCGTGTAGTACCAGACCCGTGCGGCGCGGCCGCAGATCTGCTATCCTACACCGAACCGCCGCTGCCGGAGATGCCAATGCCGCCTGCGCTGCCTGTTGCCCGCGTCCTCGATGCGTACGACGCGACCCGCGCCGACCTGCGCCGCCAGGGGATCGCCAACGAGGGTGGCCTGCGCCGCGCCTTTGGTACCGTGCTCAGCACCCTCGGCCGCAGCGTGGGCTGGACGCTCGCCGAGGAGCAGACCCTCGCCGGCCGCATTCGCCCCGACGGGGTGCTGCTCGATGAGTTTCGCATCCCGCGTGGCTACTGGGAGGCCAAAGACAGCGCCGATGACCTCGAAGCCGAGATCGTCGCCAAGATCGCGCGTGGCTATCCATTGCTCAACACGATCTTTGAAGATGGCCGCCGCGCGGTGCTCTACCAGGATCGCCGCCGGGTTGCGGAGACCGCGTTCGCCGACCGCACGCAGCTGACTCTGCTGCTCGGCCAGTTCTTTGGCCACACCGAAGCCAATATCGACGATTTCCACACCGCCGTGCGCGAGTTCCAGACCCGCATCCCCGAACTGGCGCGCAGCGTCGAGACCCTGATCGAAGACGAACGCCCGCGCAATCCGCGCTTCGCGGCGGCGTTTGCGACCTTCCACGACGTGTGCCGCCAGGCGATCGACCCGCAGATCGCGGTCGATACCGTCGAGAAGCTGCTGGTGCAACATCTGCTCACCGAGCGCCTGTTTCGCACGGTCTTCGACGACCCCGATTTTACCCGCCGTAATGCGATCGCCGACCAGATCGAGAAGGTCATCCGCACGCTCACCTGGAACCGCTCGGCGTTCATGGCGCGGCTCGACCCGTTCTATACCGCGATCGAGGCGGCGGCACGCACGATTGGCGAATATGCCGAGAAGCAGACCTTCCTCAATACGGTCTACGAGCGCTTCTTCCAGGGCTACTCGCAAAAGCAGGCCGACACGCACGGCGTGGTCTACACCCCGCAGCCGATCGTCGATTTCATGGTGCAGAGCGTCGATGCCGTGCTGCGCCAGGAGTTTGGCAGCGCGCTCGATGCCGAGGGCGTGGCGATTCTCGACCCGGCGACCGGCACGGGCAACTTTGTCGTCAACATCCTGCGGCGCATCGGCGGCCGCGACCGCAAGCGCAAGTACCGCGAGGAGTTATTTGCCAACGAGATTATGCTGCTGCCCTACTACATCGCCGCGCTCAACATCGAGCACGCCTACTTCGAACTCACCGGCGAGTACGCGCCGTTCGAAGGGATCTGCTTCACCGATACGCTCGACCTGGCCGAGAGTGCGCAGAGTAGCATGTTTGCCGCATCGCGGTGAAGCGCGCCGGAGCGCCGCGCACGCTGCGCTACCACCGTGTACCAGAGTTCTGGACGAAGATTGAGAAGCTGGAGTGGCTTGCCGAGCAGACGCTCGCGAGCGTGCCGTGGCATGTATTGGAACCCGACGACCGGCACAACTGGCTGACGGACAAGCTGCAACCCGATTATGCCGCGCTTCTGCCGCTGGGGTCGAAGGAAGCCAAAGCTGGCGGCGATGTCGGGACGATCTTCAGCAATTACGGCCGTGGCGTTGCCACCTCGCGTGACGACTGGGCCTATGGCTTTGATCGCGCGCAACTCGCCACGCGCATGCAGCGCTTCATCGAATTCTACAACGCCGAAGTCGACCGCTGGCAGCGGCACACGGATCGTACGGCTGGCGTCGATGGCTTCGTTCGGTACGACGACACGCAACTCAAGTGGAGCCGTGACCTGAAGCTCGATTTGCAACGCGGCAATCGCGCAGTGTTTGACCCTACGAAAATCCGGCGCACGCTCTATCGTCCATTCACATCGCGGTTTCTCTTTTTTGATCGGGTGCTGAATGAGGAAGTCTATCAGCAGCCCAAGATGATCCCAAATGCTCAGAGTGAAGCAGAAAACATCGTCATTATTGTCGCTGGTGTTGGTGCTGACCACCAGACATTCCACTGTGCAAACGCTATCGTCGACGTAAAGTACGGCATCAATGGCAATTCCACTGTGCAATGTTTCCCGCTGTACACCTACGACGAAGACGGCAGCAACCGGCGCGAGAACATCACCGCGTGGGCGCTGGCGCAGTTCCAGGCGGTGTACGGCAGCGCTGTCACGCGGCAGCAGATCTTCGCCTATGTCTACGCGATGCTGCACCACCCGCAGTACCGCACGCGCTACGCCGAGAACCTGAAGCGCGAGTTGCCACGCGTGCCGCTGGTGCCCGCGCGCGAATGGCCTGCGTACGTGGGGGCTGGCCAGCAGCTGCTCGACCTGCATCTCGGGTACGAGACCGCGCGCGAGCACCCGCTGCGCTGGATCGAGAACCGCGACGTGCCCTTCTCGTGGCGCGTCGCCAGGATGCGGCTTAGCGCCGACAAGACCCAGCTCGTCGTCAACCCCAGCCTCACGCTGGCCGACATTCCGCCGGCGGTGTACGACTACCGGCTCGGCAACCGTTCGGCCCTCGAATGGATCATCGACCAGTATCAGGTGAGCACCGACAGGCGCAGCGGCATCGTGAGCGACCCCAACCGTGCTGATGATGAGGCATACATCGTGCGCCTGGTCGGCCGCGTCGTCACCGTCAGTCTCGATACGCAGCGGATCATTGGCGAGCTTCCCGCGCTTGCGAGCGCGGCGGCCTGATCACGCAAACACGCAACTGGCCAGCGTGGGCTGCACGCCGCCGTGCCAGATGGTACAATGCCGTCAGATGCGATACTGACTGCGTAACGCTGGAGGCAGTGATGACAACGCTCACCATCGACCTTCCACCTGATGTGTACGCCCGGTTGCGTGCCACCGCCCAACAGGAGCAAAAACCGGTGGAGGAGGT
>JAYUYF010000656.1:0-2960 GCA_043752605.1 Roseiflexaceae bacterium | reverse complement strand
CGGCGGCGATCCCGTTGATGCCAACAAATGTCGTGTTTTGCCAGCCGCTGCGGCACGCCACCTCGTGCAGCAGGTAGAGCGCGAGAAAATGTACGCTCCAGGCTGCCGCGCTGCCCAGCAGCGCAAACCACAGATGGCGGCCACCCGCGCCCGGTCGAACGCGATCCTCTTCTGGCAGCGATTGCGCGCTCATGCGCCCACCAGCAGCGGCCCGCCGTACAACAGCGCGTAGGTCAGCAACGCCGTCACGGCCGTGAAGCTGGCATATACTGCCAGATTGCTGATCTGCTGGTGGTAGCGCACATTGAAACGCCCCTGCCACGCCAGATACTGCGCAATACCGCTCAACACCAATGCGGTGATCGCGATCAGGATCACGCTGCCCAGCAGCACCCAGAACACCGAACCGTACGCGTTGGTATCCCAGCCAAATGGTAGCCACACCAGTGCCAGTATCAGCGCCACCAGCCCGCCCGCCGTCAGCAGCGCGTTGGCCACCAGCGCGATCATCAGTGTGCTCGTGCGGCCGTGGCGGATCGCGCGCGTCGCCCACCAGACCGGTGCGGCGCTGAGCAGCAGCAGTGCGGTGCCCAGCCCCGGCAGCAACGGCTCGGCGCGCCCCAGCCCGGCCGGTGGCCAGACCGGCATATCCAGCCGCAGGTAAAAGTAACAGTAATATAACGAGGCCATCGCGATCGCCAGCACCAGCACCGTCAGCGCCATCGACCAGCCCGCAACGACGGTGCTGCCCTCGATATTGACCGCCACGCCGTGTTCGCGCTCGAACGCATCCGCTTTTTCGGTATCACCCTGCTGCGCGATGCTATCCGGCAATTGCCAGATCACCAGCGCGATCGCGGTGATCACAAAGCTCGCCAGCGCGATCCAGTTTGCATCAAAGATCAGGGCTACGGTTGCAGCGGTCAGCGCCACCGCCGAGACCAGCGGCCAGATCGATGGCCCCGGCACGCGAAACACTTCCTGCGGCCGGGCATCGATCGTGGTTGTGGTGATCTGCGCGCGCCAGGCCGTCGGCCATTGCGCGAATGCCTTGACCAGCCTGCGCGTCGGTTCATCATCGGCTTCGAACGTCTGCTGGTCCCAGAGCGGATGCCGGCTGCGGATGATCGGCAACTCGCGGAAGCCATACTGCGGCATCGGTGTCGGCGTACCCCATTCGAGCGTATCCGCCTCCCAGGGGTTTGCGTCGGCCAGCGGCGCGCGCAAATGCGTCCAGACGACGTTTACCAGAAAGAGCAATACCCCCAGCCCGGTCATAAATGCGCCAATTGTCGAAATCATGTTGAGCACATCCAGCCCGATCCCGGCCTGATACGTATAGACGCGGCGCGCCATCCCAAAGAAGCCCGCGAGATGCATGGGGAAGAATGTGACGTTGAAACCGACAAAGAACAGCCCAAAGTGCCAGCGTCCGATCCGCTCGCTCAGCATCTTCTCGACATACTTGGGCCACCAGTAGTAGAAGGCGGCGAAGATCGGGAACACCAGCCCACCGATCAGCACATAGTGAAAGTGCGCCACCACAAAATACGAATCGGTCACCTGCCAGTCAAATGGCACGACCGCCAGCATCACGCCGGTGATCCCGCCGAGCACAAACACAAACAGGAAGCCGAGCACAAACAGAAACGCGGTGCTGAAGATCGGCCTGCCGCCCCAGATCGTCGCGATCCAGGCAAAGACCTGGATGCCGCTCGGAATAGCGATCGAGAGGCTGGCGGCCGAAAACAGCGCCAACGTCAGCGGCGACTGGCCCGAGGTGTACATATGATGCACCCACAGCCCAAAGCTGAGGAAGCCGGTCGCCAGAATAGCCAGCGCGACAAACGTGTACCCTTCGAGCCGCCGCCGTACAAAGACCGGAAGAATCATCGAGACAATCCCGACCGGTGCCAGAAACTGGATGTACACATCGGGGTGACCAAAAATCCAGAACAGATGCTGCCAGAGCAGCGGTTTGCCGCCCGTCTCCGCGTTGAAGAATTGTGTATCCAGTTTGCGGTCAAATTCGAGTAGCGTGGTGGCGACGATCAGCGGCGTGAACGCAAACAAAATCATGCCGCCCACGACCAGCATCGCCCAGGCGAAGATCGGGATGCGGCTGATCGTCATCCCGATCCCGCGCAACTTGAGCACCGCGATTATCAACTCGATCGCACCCGCGATCGCGCCGATTTCGGCCACATTCAGTCCGAGCAGCCAGAAGTCCATACTCAGATCGGGGGTAAACTCGATGCCGGTCAGTGGCACATACGCATACCAACCGCCCTGCGGTGCGAGGCCAAACAGGAAGCTGGAATAAAAGACGATCCCACCAAACAGCGTTGTCCAGTAGGCGAATGCCGAGAGTCGTGGGTAGGGCAGCTCGCGCACGCCCAGCATCTGCGGCAGCACCAGCGCGCCGATCCCCTGCAACAGCGGGATCGAGAACAGAAACATCATCGTCGTGCCGTGCATGGTCATGAGCTGGTTATAGGTCGTCGGCGTGAGAAAGGTATTATCTGGCACCGCGAGTTGTGTGCGCATCAGCAGCGAGGTCAGGCCGCCGATTAGAAAGAAGATAAACGCGGTGACGATAAAGCGCATGCCGATCGGCGTGTTTTGCACCGCCGTGAGATGCCCCCAGAAACCGGGCTCATCCTGCCAGACGCGTTCGAACGTATCATCATCGACCTGCTCGCCAGGCTCGGCGCGCGGCAGCGCACCATCTGGCGCGGTGGTGATCGTCATACTTACTCCAGGCTCTCCAGATAGGCGAGCAACGCCTGAAATTCTTCACTTTTCAAGACGACGGCTGGCATCTTGTTGCCGGGTTTGATCGTCTGCGGGTTGAGCAGCCAGCCCGCGAGGTTACCCCGGTTATTTTCCAACACCCCGGCGGCCAGCGTGCGGCGGCTGGCGAGGTGTGTCAGATCTGGGCCAAAGCGGCTGTTGGCGTT
>JAYUYF010000655.1:0-2977 GCA_043752605.1 Roseiflexaceae bacterium | reverse complement strand
CGGGGCATCAGGATGCCCCGCCAATGCTGCGGCCCTACGGGTTACAACAACCGGGTGACCGTCATCAGACCCGGGCGAGCGGCGACAGCCGCGGTGAGGGCTGCCTCGCCGCCGAGAATCGTGACCCAACCGTTGTCGCGGACGGCATCGAGGGCAGCGGCGAACGCGTGGAAATGACCTTCGGTGGTACTGAGCACCTCATCGCGGAGGCGCTGGCGTTCGTCATCGGTCACACCATTGATGCGGCGGAGTGCGGCGGTGAAGCCCCGCGCATCCGGGAGCTGATACGAATCGAGATCGCTGATCGCCCCGATCAACGCGCGGGTCAGTTCCTGGTCATTCAGGCGCAGATTGCGCAGGAAGTCGCCGGTGCGATCATAGATATCGAGCGTTGCCAGCACATTCGGATCGCGGTACGACAGGTAGCCAAACGTCCCGGCGTTGATATCGAACACCGAGAAACCGCCGTAGGCACCACCCTGGACGCGCACTTTGTCCCACAGGTACGAAGTGCGCAGGTAGCGCGTGACGACCAGGGCCGAGCCGTGGCGCACAAAGCCGTGCTGGTAGAGGTTGGCACCTTTGCCAACATAATTGACCTGTGCGGGGATGCTAAAGCCTTCTGGGGCACTGGCGCGGTGCGGCTGCCACACGGCGGCGGGAGCCTCACCGGCGGGCAAGGCCGCGAGGAATGTCTTGAGTGCGGGCTCCACGGCCGCAAACGTGGGTGCATCGGCGGTGACGTTGACCACCAACGCGCCACGGCGCACCAGATGTGTGCGAATAGCTTCGAGCGCAGCGAGCACTGATGGCCAATCGTTATCGAGCTGCGCGACCAACTGGCGCAGCATCAGCAGGTAGCTCACGCCGCCGATCTGCTCGGCCGCCCAATCGGCTTCGCTGAACTGTGCGCGCAGACGGCTCGCGACAACGGTATGGCCGCCGGGCACCAGGCCAGCCTCGCTTGAGACTTTGGACTCAAGGACAATCTGACGGAAGCGTTCGCGATTATCGAGGCGCGCGGTACGCAGCACCTCGTTCATAATCGCCAGCAGTTCGGGTACGTTGGCCAGCGTCGCTTTGCCGCGCATAAAGAGCCACGCCGATGCCACAGACTGGTCACGCAGGGCGGCGGTATAAGGTGAAACGCCGATGCCACCCGTGCTACGACCGATGCGCTGCGTGAACTCGGCGACCGTCGCGTGCGCGGTACCCGTTTCGAGCAGCGCCCGGCAGAACAGATTGATATACGGCAGCAACTCCTGCGGCAGCGTGTGCAGATTCAACCCGAGATCGAGATAGACGATCCCATTGGTAAACAACTCGGCGTGGATCGTACGCACACCCGCAATCGACAACTCGCGGCCGGGCACAATCCTGATCTGCGGCTCAAGATCGGCGCGTGTGAGCGACGGCAGCAGCGCCAGCCGTTCGGGCGGGTCGCTCGCCTCCTGCATGGCTTTGAGACGGGCAGCATCGGCGGCAATTTGCTCGAGATCAGCACGGGTACATGCGGTATATTCGCGTGCAAGCCGTTCGCGTTCGGCAAGCGCCTCACGCTCGCCCTGTTCGGTATCGGGGGCCAGCACGACCGTGACGCGGTGTTGATTGGCCACCAGCAAATCACCGATCAGAGTCTCGAACCAGCGCGGATCGGCGGCGAGGCGTGCCTTGACGGCCGCCAGCGGTGCCTCAAACGCCAGCGGCGCAAACGGATCACCATCATAAAGCCAGGTATCGAGCGCGCGCATCATCAGCGAGAGCCCGCGCGGATAGCCGCCAGTATTATTTTCGCGCAGCCGAAATTCGATTGTGTTGAGCGACGCCTCGACCATCGACGGCTCGATCCCGCCATCGGCAATGCGCGCGAGCGTGGCCACGATGAGATCGGCGACCGTATCGACGTGCTCGGCCGACACGCCTTTCAGACCGGTGGTGAAGATCGACTGTTGTAAATCGTTGAAGCCCGAGCCGGTCATGCCCTCGCCAAGCCCCGAATCGATCAATGCGCGGCGCAACGGCGCGGCGGCGCTGCCGAGCAGCAGATGTTCGAGGATGCCGAGCGCCAGACCCAGCTCGACATCCACCGGCTCGTGCAGCATCCAGTTGACGGTCACCATATGCCGATTGGCCGAGCCCTCAGCTGCCGGGAACGAACGGACAATGCGTTTTGGCGCAGTGAACGGCTGCTGGAGGGCGATCGTGCTCGTGACCGGCTGGCGGGTGAAGCCACTAAACGCCGTATTCATCAGCCGCAGCCGCTCCTCGGTCGGATCATCACCATAGAAGAATACACGCGCGTTAGACGGATGATAATACGTCTCGTGGAACGCTTTGAACTGCGGATAGTGCAAATCGAGAATATTGGCCGGATTGCCGCCCGAATCGACACCGTAGGTTGTATCGGGGAACAGCGATTGCTGGATAGCGCGAAATAGCAGTGAATCGGGTGACGCGTATGCACCCTTCATTTCATTGAAGACCACACCCGAATATGCGAGCGGACCATCGAGACCCTCGGGCAGCTCATAATGCCAGCCCTCTTGTCTGAGTATATCGGGCGTAATGAGTGGTTGGAGCACCGAATCAAGGTACACATCGACAAGGTTATAAAAATCGCGTAGATTGGTACTAGCAACCGGATAGATTGTTTTATCAGGATACGTCATCGCATTGAGAAACGTCTGCAGCGAACCTTTAAGCAGTTCGACAAATGGAGCCTTGAGCGAGTACTTACGCGAGCCACAGAGCACCGAATGCTCAAGAATATGCGCGATGCCAGTCGAATCGGTGGGTGGTGTGCGAAACGTGATACCAAAAACCTTGTTTTCATCATCGCTCGTAATTGAGAGCAACTCGGCACCGGTGGTATCGTGGCGATACAGCGCCGCCTCCGCATTGAGTTCGGCGAGCGTACGGGTCTCGATCAGGGTAAAGCCGTGCAGCCGGGTCATCGAAGGCTCCTTATAGAATAATA
>JAYUYF010000654.1:0-2984 GCA_043752605.1 Roseiflexaceae bacterium | reverse complement strand
CCGGCCGTACCATGATCGCATCAAACGACGCGCCGATCACCCCGTCGCGCACGATCACGGCCTTGAGCTGGTCGTCGGTAAACTGGCGCTGCTGTGGCACAATCGCGCGACAGTTGTTGTGGCTGGCGATCACCGGGCCATCGTAGACATCGAGCGCCTGCCAGAACGCCTGGTCAGTGCAATGGGTGAGATCGAGAATAACGCCAAGCCGCTGCATCTCGGCGAGCAGCGCCGACCCCTGCGCCGTCAGCCCCAGCTCGGTGCGGGTTCCACCCGCATAGCGCCCCGCGCCGTAGTGTGCGGGGCCGATCAACCGCACACCAGCCGTGTGCCAGTTGACGAGATCGGCGGGGTCGAGGATCGGGTCGGCACTCTCCATCGTGACGATTACTCCGAGTGGTGGCGCGGCGGTCGGCGGTGCCCCGGCCGTCTCCCACATCTGCCAAAGGGCCACGTGCGCGTCCAGCGCAGCACGGTCCTCGATGACCCGCACGTGGCCAGTCTGCTCCAGCGCGCGGTAGTAGGCCAGCTGACCGCGCGCAGCGCCATACGCCTGCGCGGGTGAAAGATAATCCAGGTGAGGTTCGGCGGTGCCCGAATTGCGCGCCAGCAGCGTTGCAAAGCAGAGCATCACGCGGCCCTGACGCAACTCGGGCAGGCAGACCGTATTTAGGCCGCGATTGAGCCCGAGGGTTGTACTCTCCTGGGTGCGGATCGTCGCCACCGAGAGGCGCAGATCGCGATTCCACGCGAGCGCGTTCCATGCCAGATCGAGGTGGCCATCGATGATTAGTGTCATATTGGCAACTCCCGTAGCACATCGTGCGCGATATCCACCGCGAAATCGATCTCCTCCGCTGTGTGCGCGGCCGAAAGGTACCAGAGCCCGCGGCCGATCACCCGGATGCCACGATCGTGCAACCCTTGCAGAAACGTGGTGTTGCTGGCACGATTGTAGGCGAACGTGTCACGATAATCGCTTACCGCTGATGCGGCAGTGAAGCCCGCGTGGAACATTGGGCCAGGCCCCTGCACAAGCAGTTGGTGGCCACTCGCCCGTGCTGCTGCGCGCAGGCCAGCCATCAAGCGCTGGCCAAGCGCGTGCAGGCGGTCGTGGACGTGGTCGCGTTCAAGGATTGCGAGCGTCGCCTGCGCGGCCGCTACTCCCGGTACACCGCTGTTCATCGTTCCGGCGTGAATGACGGTGCCACGCTCGAGCAACTGCATGACACTACGCTTGCCCGCCAGCACACTCAGTGGGTAGCCATTGGCCACCGCTTTGGCAAAGATCGTCAGGTCGGGCGTCACATCATAGTGCGTCTGTGCACCGCCAAGCGCCACACGAAAGCCAGTGATCACTTCATCAAAGATCAATACGATCCCATACTGGTCGCAGAGCTGACGAAGCCCGGCAAGATATCCCGGACGCGGTTCGATGCAGCTGCTGTTGCACATTATCGGCTCAAGAATGATCGCCGCGACCTGCTGATGGTGCGCGGCCAGCAACTGTTCGACCAGCGCAAGGTCGTTCCAGGGCAACACAAACGCTTCTTCGAACACACGCTCGGGCAGCCCGGCGGTCCATGGCTGCGGCGTGGGTTGCGTGCGCGGGCCGAGCGCGGCCTCGTCTGCGGCGGTCAAGCCAAAGGCCACATTGTCGAGCCAGCCGTGATAGTGACCCTCAAACCGCAGAAAGCGCGGCCGACCGGTATGGGCACGCGCCAGACGCAGGGCGGTATGTACCGCCTCTGAGCCATCGAGACAGAACCGCAACAATTCGGCACACGGGATCAAACGCTGAATAGTTTCGGCGAGATCGAGTTCGGCCAGATGTTGCCCACCGAATAGCTGCCCCCGCTCCGATGCCGCCGCCACCGCAGCAAGGACTGCGGGTGGACTATGGCCGAGGATCAGCGGTCCCTGGCTGAGGGTAAAATCGAGATACGCATTACCGTCGACGTCGAAGACGTGACTGCCTGTGCCGTGAGTATAAAATAATGGGTGCGGATAACTAAACTTGCGAAACTCGCTCGAAACACCGCCGGCAAGCACCTTGCAGGCACGCTCGTACAGCTCGCGTGAACGCGCGTAACGCTCCACTGGTTGCCTCCATCGCTGGGTTCATGCGTTGTTAGCATAGCACGCACAACCGCTGTTTTCAAAGCTGGATTATTTCGCATCACGAAATCATGCTACTCGTACATTTCGTAATGCGAAATAATGTATTCTTGTTATCACGTTTCTTGCATGCTACACTCATGCTATCGTGCTACGAAGGTGCCGCTGATGGGCTACTATGAGAGTCTTGGTGTCCGGCCATTGATCAATGCGAGCGCACGGCTGACGCGGCTCGGCGGTTCGTTACTGTCACCAGCGGTGCTTGCCGCGATGAGCGCTGCCGCCGCACAGTACGTCGATCTGTACGAATTACACGCCGCAGTCGGGCGGCGATTGGCAGTGCTGACGCACAACGAGGCGGCGTATGTCTGTGCGGGGGCTGCAGCTGGTCTCGCGCTGGCGACGCTGGCGTGCATGGCGGGCACCGAGCCAAGCGCAACGTTGCGGCTCCCCGTAGGTGATTGGGCGCGGCGCGAAATCATTATTCACTGCGCGCACCGCATTCCATATGATCATGCGATTCGGCTGGTGGGCGGCACGCTGGTGCAGATCGGCAGCGTGTTGCAGACCTTCGACTGGGAGCTCGACCACGCTATCAACGAGCATACGGCCGCAGTGCTGTATATCGCTGGCGCGCATCTGCGCCGGGGTGCGTTGCCGCTCGAGACCGTGGTGGCGATCGCACACGCCCGCAATGTGCCCGTGATCGTCGATGCCGCCGCACAGTTGCCACCCGTCGAGAATCTCTGGTACTTTACGCGCGATCTGGGTGCTGATCTCGCGGTCTTCAGCGGTGGCAAGGATCTCTGCGGCCCACAGGCCAGCGGATTGATCGTCGGTCGGCCCGATCTCATCGCGGCGTGCGC
>JAYUYF010000653.1:0-2999 GCA_043752605.1 Roseiflexaceae bacterium | reverse complement strand
GCCGAGCAGTGCCAGCGCCAGTGCGCCACTGGCAGCAATCCGGGTCAACAGGGTTTTGTGTTGCATCGTGTCTCTCCTCAATCATTTTCATTGTGCGGTGTGCCCGTACTCATGTGCCGTACACACCATCACCATAGCGCGCAGATATGAAGCACGTGTGAATGCCCGGTTCGCGGCACACTTGTTGCCTTGTGCTTTGGGAGTACATGGTAGTACAAGGAGAGCGACGATGACACGAACGATTGTAGGTCTGTTTGATACACGTAACGCGGCGGAGCAGGTCGTAAGCGCACTGAATGACCGTGGTTTTGTCTACGATGATATCGGCCTGGTGACGCAGGATGGGGCAGCGAGTGCTGACCCGGCGGCGGGTGCGGGTATCGGTGCAGCATCAGGTGGTGCGCTGGGCGGCGTGCTGGGTCTGCTGGTGGGTATTGGCGCGCTGGCGATTCCGGGTATTGGCCCAATCGTCGCTGCTGGTCCGCTGGCTGCTGCACTCGGCGTGACAGGCGCATCGACGCTGATCGGCGCGGGTGTTGGCGCGGCTTCGGGCGGCATGCTTGGCGCGCTGACGGGCCTGGGTCTCAACGATAACGATGCCAGTGCATATGCTGAAGGCGTTCGCCGCGGTGGCACGCTGGTCACCGCCAACGTAGACGACGGTCGGATTGACGAAGCGCTGGCGATCTTCAACGGGCACGGTGCGGCGAATATCGAGACGCGGCGCGGCGAGTGGGAGCGCGATGGCTGGCAGGGTTATGATGCCGATGCACCGTTCTATGAGCGTGCACAGGGTACGCCGGTCGTAGTAATGCCGCTTGGTACGACGGTCGGCCCGGGTGTCATCCCTCCATCAGGATTGACGACCGATCCCGGGATCCCGCCGGTGGGTGAAGGTTCTGGCGTCGTCGTCGAGCGATCGGTTGAGAACCCGGACGATCTCGCACGGTTGGCGCGCTAGGGATGGTTGCCACTCCTCACCGGCCATCCCCCTCTCCCGCCTACGGGAGAGGGGGTGATGAAAGCCTCAGCCCTTCACACCAAACGAAGATACTGAGCGCACAAACCACTGCTGGAACACCAGAAATACCGCAAGTACCGGCAGGGTGACCATACTGGCAAATGCCATGATATCGCCCCACTGACGGGGTGCCTGGCCAAAGAAGGTTTGCATCGCAACCGTAAGTGGCCGAAAATCATCGCCACGAGTTGTCATCAAAGGCCAGAGAAACGCACCCCAGTATGCCAGAAACTGCAAAATCGCGACCGTCGCGAAGACTGGCCGCGAGAGCGGTACCATCACCTGGGCGTAGATACGAAACCGACCAGCGCCATCGACAAACGCCGCCTCCTCGAGATCTTTTGGCAGACCAATAAAGAATTGATAAAACAGATAGATCGAGAATGCATCCGCGATGAACGGAATGATCTGGACGTGATAGCTATCGAGCCAGCTCGCGCTCCCATCGATCCACGGCATACGGTTGACCATCAATAATAATGGCACCGCAACCGATTCAAATGGAATGACGATCAACCCAACAATCACCGCGAGCAGCACAGCACGACCACGAAACGCGATGCGCGCCAGCGCATAGG
Source organism: Roseiflexaceae bacterium (assembly GCA_043752605.1). Classification (GTDB taxonomy): domain Bacteria; phylum Chloroflexota; class Chloroflexia; order Chloroflexales; family Roseiflexaceae; genus JAYUYF01. Next base: position 1,400 of record JAYUYF010000653.1, on the reverse strand, counting down.
CGATCAGCGAATTGACAAACAGTCCCAGTACAACGATCGAAAGCGTAACAATCAATGAATTGATCACATATGTCAGAAATGGCAGACGCGAGAATACATCCTGATAGTTTTGCAGCGAAATGTTGCCGTACGGTATAAATGCTGCCAACGATGACATATCGCGCAGAATCTGGCCTTCGTCTGCCTTCAGCGATGATACGACCATAAAGACGATTGGGAACAGGAAGAAGCACGCCAGCACTAGCAGTAACGCGTACATCGCAATCATGCTGATCGTCTTGCTGCGGCGCACCGGCCCACTCGATACGGCGACTGCTGCCATCACGCCACCTGACTTTCTTCAACCACAACCCGGCGCTGAATAATCGAAATGATCAGCACGATGACAAAGAAGACGACCGCAACAGCTGATGCATAACCGACAGTCTGGCGGCGAAAGCCCTGCTGGACGATGTGCAGCACGGTCGTGACCGTCGAGTCCTGCGGCCCGCCTTTGGTCATCACCTCCACCTGGGTAAACAGCTTGAACGCCATAATCGTGGTGCTGACGCCGACAAAAATCAGGGTATTGCGCAACTGTGGCAACGTAATACTGGTAAACTGGCTCCAGGTGCCCGCACCATCGATAGATGATGCCTCGTACAGCGCTTCGGGGATCTCTTGCAGACCAGCCAGGAAGATGATCATTTGAAAGCCAACACCTTGCCAGATAGACATAAACATGATTGCTGGAAAGGCCAGCCGCGTATCGCCGAGCCAGTCGACGGGTTGGAACGCGCCAAACGAAAGTGAGCGGAGCAGCGCATTGATCAGCCCTTGCTCAGGATTGTAGAGAAACGCCCAGACAATCGCGATCACCGCCATGGTGGTGACCACCGGGCTAAAGAAGATCGTACGAAACGCAGTGATACCGCGCAGCTTCTGATTGACCAGGATCGCGAGGAACAGCGCAAAGGCGCTTTGCACCGGAACGATGATCAGTGCGAACAGAAAATTGTTGAACAGCGCGCGCTGGAGCGTTGCGTCTTCGAGCAGCCGCAGGTAATTGCGCGCGCCAACAAAGCGGGTGGCGAGTGGCCCCGGCACCAGCCGCTGGTCGGTGAACGACAGATAGATCGCCAGTACAAACGGGATGAGCAAAAAGACCGTGAGCAGGATCAGCGCTGGTGCCGAGAAGATCCAGGCGATCTGCGAATCACGACGGCGACGCAACGATCCCGTCGCGCGGGGGACGTCTGCGGTGACGCTGGCCATGGCTGCTCCTATCATATCGTAATGCCGTGGGGCGCATCACGATGCGCCGGTACGGCGGCGGGCGGGCGATGGGACGGGCGGGCGATGGGGCGCATCACGATGCGCCGGTACGGCGGCGGGCGGGCGATGGGCGATGGGCGGTGGGC
>JAYUYF010000652.1:0-3002 GCA_043752605.1 Roseiflexaceae bacterium | reverse complement strand
GTATGCGCCGATCAGTGCGGCATTGATCACCAGCGCGTCGGTCGCACCCAGTGCCAGTGCCAGTACCGCCCGCCCCCTCCAGTGGCGCGGGCGGCGGGCGCTACTCGACGCGGCGCGCGGCTGCGGGGCGGAGGAAATTGCTGCCAAGTCCGATCCATTCCTTCATGGTAATGCCCGCCTCGATCAGCGCACCGAGCGGCGCGGGTGTCGTGGCGGCGTAATATTTTCGGTAAAAGATCCGCATCGCAGCATAAAATGCCCGGATCGAGGCAAATGGTCGCTGGTTGCTCGCCTGTCGTTTGAGATGATGCACAATTGCGGCCGGAACATACACGATCCGCCAGCCCAGTTCTTTGATCCGGTAAGCGTAATCGAGATCCTCGCCGTACATAAAATAGGTCTCGTCCAGCATCCCCACCTCGCGCACCACACCGCCACGGATCAGCATACACGCACCCACCAGCGCATCGATGTCGGTCTCGGTCGTCTCGTCCAGGTGCGTCATATTGTAGCGCCCAAACCGTGGGCTGTGCGGAAACAGTTTTGCAAGACCGACCATACGGTAAAACGAGACCACCGGGGTGGGGAAGCTGCGGCGGCAGGCGACATCGAGCGTGCCATCGCTCAGCAGCAAGCGCGGCCCGACCGCACCAACGTCCGGGTGGGCTTCAAGGTACGCACACAGCACCCCAAGCGCACCTGGCGGCACGATCGTGTCCGGGTTGAGCAGCAGTACGGCACCGGGCGTACCCGCCGCGAGGATAGCGTGGAGCGCGAGATTGTTTGCGTAGGAGAAGCCGCCGTTGCGCGGGCTGCAAATCAGGCGGACGTGCGGGAATTCAGCGGCAACCATCGCCGCGCTCGCATCGCGCGATTGATTATCCACGACCCAGATCGTGTGATCGGCTGGCGCGCCACCCACCGCCAGCGAATGCAGACAGTCGCGCAGCAGATCACACGTGTTATAGTTCACGATGACAATCGCAAGCTCGGTCATAATTCCCCCGCTCGCCTGCGATTATAGCACGCTTTCTGGCGTGCGCGTCACTCCGCGAGCTGGCTCAGCGCCGCCCGTACGCGAGTGCGTAATGGTGCAAGCGCTGTGTAGCCGCGCGCCACCACCGCAGCCTGCTCGCCGTGCTGCACCACGACAGTCGGGAAGCCCTGCACACCGTAGGCTGCCGTCTGTGCGAATTCGGCCTCGGCGGCAGCCAGCGTGGCTGGCGCGTGCATCGCTGCCACCAGTGCTTCGCCATCGGCTCCGAGTTCACGGGCATAGGGCGCGTACGCGTCATAGTCCAGCGGCGCGATACCGTCAGCATACACCGCGCGCTGGAGCGCCCCGGCGAAATCCAGCACCCGCGTGGGCTGCTGCTGCCGAAATGCGGCCAGCGCCAGCGCGGGCGGCACCGATGTAAAGATTGCTGTCCCCTGCGCCATTGTGCCCTGCAAAAAGCCTTCGCCAAACGTTACACCGGTGGCGCGCTCGACATCTTTATACGCCCACGAAATATAGCCGGCCACCGCGCCGATCGGTCCGATCCGCGCGCCGGTGACCATTCCGCCCGAGACGACATCGAACGATAACGTATCGCCCATTTCTGCGTGCAACTGCGCGATCACGGGCGCAAAGCCGTAGCACCAGCCGCACAGTGCATCGTAAAAGTAGATCAGTTTTGTTGATTGCAATTTGCTAGCCGTTCTAATTGCTGATCGCCGGTGCCAGCCGCAGATATTCGTTTGATTCGAGCTGACGCAGCATAAATGCCGCTGCATCGGCGCGCACGAGCTGGGTGCCCGTGCCAACGCCCACCCAGCCCGCGCGGATGGTGCCGGTGGCCGGGCCATCGAGCAATCGTGGCCCACGCACCACCGTCCAGTCGCGATCGCTTGCGCGCACCAGATTCACCGCCGCCTCCGATTTTGCGAGCACCGCGCCCGAGAGTAGCGTCAGCAGCAGCTTGATGATCCGGTCGGGTACGCCGGGCTTGTCCTCGGGCGCAGGCACGCCCGCACCCGTCATCCAGATGACGCGCTTTGTGCCGTGCGCGCGCATCGCCGCCAGGATATGCTGCGCGGCAACTGGCAACATGTCGGCGTCGTTGTTGCTCGCCGGTGCCAGCGCGACGATCACGGCATCGGTGCTGCCGCTGATCGCGCGCGCCACGTCTTCTGCACGCGTGACGTCGCCCTGGATGATCTGCAATGCCTCGTGCGGGATCGCGAGCTTCGCCGGTGTCCGCACCAGCGCCGTGATCCGGTGCCCCGCCGCCAGCCCCTGCTCGACCAGCGGGATCCCCGTGCGCCCGCTCGCGCCAAATATCGTAAGTTGCATGCTGCCCTCAATTGTCGCTTATTCCCTCTTTACTCTAGCGCATCATATGAAAGAAGCAAGTACTAACAAAAATCATACTAAAGGATCTTGTCGCGCGAGCGGCGTCAGATAGAATAGTTGCTTGGTCGACGACCATCTGCATAGTACTTGACGCAGACTGTGTTTCTGTGCTACAACCATTGGTGTGAAGATCTGTGATATCTACACATTTCATACTATTGGAGCATCCTGATGACGATTGACCGCTGCCCGGTCGAGACTACACTCGAGATCATTGGCGGCAAGTGGAAGCCGCTGATTATTTTCTACCTGACGACACAGCCACGCCGTTTTGGTGAGTTGCGGCGGCTGATCCCGCGTATCACGCAGCAGATGCTGACGCTCCAGCTGCGCGAGCTCGAAGCCGACGGGATCGTCAATCGGGAGGTGTTCGCCGAGGTGCCGCCACGCGTCGTCTACTCGCTCACAGATGATGGCCGCAGTCTCGAGCCGGTGCTCGAATCGATGCTGGCGTGGGGGCTGCGGCGCGCGCAACAGCCGGTGGCACCGGTGGTGACGTCTTAAACCAGCGCCCGCACCAGCGCGGCCGCGTCGTCGCGCTGTGTATCGCTGAAGACATAGTAGCTGATACCAAATATATCGCGCCGCGCGCGTAGATCCTCGGCGA
>JAYUYF010000651.1:0-3012 GCA_043752605.1 Roseiflexaceae bacterium | reverse complement strand
GTACCGCCATCCACATGGTGCCCAGCCCGGCCAGCACCAGCGCCAGAAACACCAGCTTGATACCGATGCTCAATGCGATGTTGACCCGCACCGTACGCAGTGCTGCGCGGCTCAGCCGCAGTGCGGCCGACAACTGGCGCAGATCATCGCTCATCAGCGTGACATCTGCGGTTTCCATCGCCTGATTACTGCCGCCGTGCGCGCCACCGATCGCGATGCCGACACTGGCGGTGGCGAGCGCGGGCGCATCGTTGATACCATCGCCGACCATCGCCACTGGCCCGTGCTGCGCCGTGAGCTGCTGGATGGCGGCGACCTTCTGCTCCGGCAGCAACTCGGCGCGCACGTCGGTCACGCCCACGTCGGCCGCGATCCGCTGCGCGGTGCCGGCGTTATCGCCGGTGAGCATGACGACCGCCCGCAGCCCCAGCGCGTGCAGATCAGCCACAGCCGCACGGCTGCTGGCGCGCACGGTATCGGCAACGCTGATCGTGCCCCGGTAGGCACCATCGGCGCTGAGCATCAGCGGCGTGTACCCCTGCGCGGCATCGGCGCTGGCGGCAGCGCAATGCGCGGCGGTGTGGGCGACGGTACGATCGAACGCGCTGTGGCTGCCGATCAGGATCGTCTGCATCGCCACCGTGCCGCGTACGCCCTGCCCCACCAGCGCGGTCACGCCCTCGGCGGCCGGGTAACGCGCGTCCAGCCCCTGCGCCGCCGCCGCCGCCACGATCGCGTGCGCCAGTGGATGCTCGCTGCGCCGCTCGACCGCACCCGCCAGCGCCAGCAGGTCATCGCAGGCCGGGCAGCTTGTATCATCGGCAAGGTTCGCACAATCGGCGCTACGCACCGCCACCACCTGTGGCCGCCCGGCGGTGAGCGTGCCGGTCTTGTCAAACGCGACGACCCGCACACGCGCCAGCGCTTCGAGCGCGGCACCACCCTTGATGAGCACGCCAGTACGCGCGGCGGCGGTGAGCGCGCTGATGATACTGACCGGCGTACTGATCACCAGCGCGCACGGGCAGGCCACCACCAGCAGCGTGAGCGCACGGTACAGCCAGCCGTCATCGCCCCAGAATGGCTGCGCGGCCACCAGCGGCGGCACGACCGCGACCAGCAGTGCCAGCAGCACGACCAGCGGCGTATAGATGCGGGCAAACTGGTCGACAACCCGTTGCAGCGGCGCGCGGCGCGCCTGTGCTTCGGCCACCAGCCGCACCATGCGCGCGATCGTGTTCTCGGATGCGACCCGTGTAATCGTAACTTCGAGCGCGCCACCACCATTGATCGTCCCGGCGAAGATCGTATCACCCGGCTGCTTCTCGACCGGCAGACTCTCGCCCGTGATCGGTGCCTGGTCGACGCGCGACTCGCCCGCGCGCACGATCCCGTCCATCGCGATCCGCTCGCCCGGCCGCACCAGAATGAGATTGCCAACCGCCAGATCGGCGACCGCCACCCGATCTTCCTTCGCCAGATCATCCACCATAGTGAGCCGGACGGCCGTCTCGGGCACGACCGCCATCAGGCTGCGGACGGCGTGGCGGGCACGCGTGCTGGTGTAGCCCTCGAGCGCCTCACCAAGCGCAAACAGTACCATGACCATCCCGGCCTCGGTGTAGGCACCGGTCACAACTGCACCTGCGGCGGCGATCGTCATCAGCACGTTGATATTCAGATCGCGGCTGATGGTGAGCGCACGCCAGGCGCTGCGCACCACCGGACCACCCGCCACCAGCAGCGCCAGCACACCGAGCAGATCGATCCACCAGGCCTGCCAGCGCAACAGTTCGTGAAAAATGAGCCCGGGCACGATCAACAGCGCACCCAGCAGCGCCAGCCGTGTCTCGCTGCGCGACCAGAGAAACGCCCAGAACGACGGCGGTGCAGCGGGTGCAACCGGCGCGCTATCCTGATCCGCGGCGGGTAATGCGACAAAGCCCAGATCGTGGACGCGCTGGACGATCGCCGCACGGTTGATCGGGCCCTGCACGTGCAGCCGTTCGGTGGTAAAGTTTAACGTGCAGACCGCGACACCCGGCAGCTGCGCCACACCGCGTTCGATCGACTGCGCACACGCCGCGCAATCCATGCCGGTGATGCGAAATTCGTAGGTTGTGTTTGCCATGATGTACCCCCGCCAACTCGTATTGATCGGAGTGTACACCTTCGAGTCGAGTTGAGAGTCAAGGCGTCATCCCCGCCATACTAGCGGCACGAATCTTGTTACTCCTTTCACAAACATGGCATGCCGCCACGCATCGCCGCACCCGATTGGAGTTTACTCATGCACGATCTCGCGTTCGACCCCGCGATCCTCAGTATTGGCACCGCCGTGCCACCGCACAAAATTGACCAGCAGGAGGCCTTCGAGTGGACCTGTGCGTCGCTTGATACGATTCCGGCGCAGCGCCGATTGTTGCAGCGGCTTTACACTATGTCTGGCATCGCGACGCGCTACTCGTGCGTCGATGATGCAGCCACAATGCTAGCGACCTCGCGCTTTGCGCCTGGCCGTGCGCTGGCCGATACGCCGACGACGGCCGAGCGCATGGCTATCTACCAGCGCGAGTCGGTGAAACTTGGCACCGCAGCCGCCCGCAATGCGCTGGCCGAATTGCCCGCCGATGCCACCGCACAGATTACCCATCTGATTGTCGTCAGTTGTACTGGTTTTTTTGCCCCCGGGCTCGATCTCGCGATTGCGCAGCAACTCGGTCTCGATGCTCGTGTGCAACGCACGCTGATCGGCTTTATGGGCTGCGCGGCCGCGTTCAACGGCTTGCGGCTGGCGAGCCAGATCACCAGCGCCCAGCCGACGGCACGCGTGCTGCTGGTTTGTGTTGAACTCTGTACGTTGCATCTGCAGCCGGGCAACGAGCGCAGCACGCTGACGGTCGCATCGTTGTTTTCCGATGGTGCGGCCGCGTGTGTGGTCGGCGCGGGTGTGCCGAGCGAGGGCAACGAACTGTTCGTACTCAACCGCATGCACACCGAAGTGTTGCCCGA
>JAYUYF010000650.1:0-3012 GCA_043752605.1 Roseiflexaceae bacterium | reverse complement strand
CATCACCACCACCGAGCAGCTGAATATTTGGGATCAGCGACACAAACAAGAATACCGTCGCGATGATTCGGTAGAAGGTGGCTGGCCGCTTTGTAAAGCGTCCGAGCGCCAGGAACACTGCCGCCGCTCCTACCAGACCTATAACTGTGAAGATGATTGGTGGCCCCCAGCCAAGTGGTAGGAATTCGGGCGAAATCGGGAATACTGTCGTCGCGATGATCCGGATGATAAGGTTGGCAACCACCGAGGCGCCAACTACAATGCCAAATGTTGGCCAGAACTTGGCCATATCGATCTGCTCGACCTGATCCCGTTGTACTGCTACTGTCATCTGCTCACTCCTGTACATGCTAAGGTTCCTACACAAAAAAGCACCAGTTCGTGTGTCGCCACGCACCAACATTCCGACTTTTCACCAAGCCGCCTAACAATCTTGCTGGCTTCCACAAGCTCCTGATCCGAGCACCTCTGCGTTGTTCACCACACGTTCGAGCCATTCGGCGAGCAGGTGCGCCTCGGCCGCAGAGAACCCGGCGAACAGCCGTGCCTGCGCGCGCCCGATCGCGGCATCCATCGCATCGCGCTGCGCGCGACCGGCGGCTGTCAAGGCTACCAGCCTGACGCGCGCATCGTTGGGACAGGCGCGCCGCTCCACCAGGCCGCGCTCGGCCAGCACATCGATGATGCCCGTCAGCGTCGGTGCCGCTACGCCCAGCCGCTCCTGCAGGCTGCGCTGTGCGATTTCGGGCTGCCCCCACAGTTGCCCCAGCACCTCGAACTGCGCGCCGCTAAACTCACGCCCCGGCATTTCGGCATCGACAACACGGCGCATGGCGAGCGCTGCACGCCGCAACCAATACGCTGGACCGTGGTGGTAACATTGCGTTTCCATACTGTTCCTATTCGTTAGCCAGCTAAATACTACCAGTGCTTCTTGCGAATGTCAAGCAGATTGACATCACCGCCTCGGTGACCTATACTCGCCGTACTGTAATCGAACTAAATAGATTGCGCAGCGGTCCCCGCCCGGCCCGGAAGCCAGGGGAGCAATGGCGAAGTCGGTGTAAGTCCGACACTGTCCCGCAACTGTAAGGCGCGTATGCGCCAAGTCAGGTCGCCCGCCGCACCGCGCATCGCTCCACCTTCGCGTGAAAGGGGGCGGGCCCATGATTCCACCGTGATCCACCTGTGCTGGTGCGTTCGCCCGGCCGGGATTTGTTTGCTGCCCGATACACACGTATCGGGCGTTTGCTATTTGAGGGGTCAATGACACGTTCATCATCTTTGTCGGCGATACTGTTGCGCCACGCACTGTTGCTCGCCAGCGCCGCTATTCTTGTCATGCTGGCGATCTTTTTCACGCTACCGCGCGCGGCCGCCGCCGATGGGCCGGTCAATCGCGCCGATGTTGTTGTGCAGTTTGGCAACGGGCTGGTCGAGACACGCCGGATCACGTTTACCGGCACGCTCTCGGGGCTGGCCGCGCTGCGCGCCACCGGTCTGCCGCTGGTCGAGAATACTGGCGGCATCTGCCGGATCGGCGATACCGGCTGCCGTGCTGCGCAGGCGTGCTTCTGCGAGTGCGCCCCGCCAGCGTTTGCGCCGTGTCTGTTCTGGGAGTATAGCCGATTTGGCGGCGGCAGTTGGGCCAGTTCGCTCGTCGGTGCGGGCGCGACGACGCTCACCGATGGCGCGGTCGAGGGGTATAGCTGGGGTCGGTCGCTGCCGGTGTTGCGCCGCCCGGTGCTCGCGGCACGCGCCGCAAACCAGTGGTTGCGCGGGCGGCAGCGCGCCGATGGCAGCTTTGGCTCGGTCGGGTCGACGATCGAGGCGGCGCTGGCGGGTGCGGCGGCGGGCGAGACGCCCGGCGCGTGGACTAACGGCAGCGGCAACGGCGCGACGCTCGCGACCGCGCTGCGCACCGGTGGCGCGGTCTACGCCAACAGCGGTGTGGCGCAGGCGGGGAAACTGGCGCTCGGTATTGCTGCGCTCGATGAAGACCCGCGTACCTTCTTGCAGCCCAGCCTGGTGCTGACGATCACCGCCGCCTATGATGGCGCGAGCGGAGCCTACGGTTTTACCAACTGGGATCATGCCTATGCGATCCTCGGTCTTGCGGCGGCGGGCGAACCCGTGCCGGTGGCCGCGCGGACGCTGCTCGCCAGCCGTGCGAACCCTGACGGTGGCTGGGATTTCAGCCCCGGCGGCCTCATTGACAGCGATTTTGCCAGCGATGTCGATAGCACCGGGCTGATGCTCCAGGCGCTGGCGGTGGCGGGCGAGCCCGCAAACAGCACACGCGTTGTGGCGGCGCTGGCATTTCTCGCAGGCGTGCAGGAAGATGATGGTGGGTTCCCGTATACCACCGAACCGGCCGCCACCAGCAATGCCAACTCGACCGCGTTTGCAATTCAGGGGTTGCTGGCGGCGGGCCAGGATCCGCTCGCCGCGCGCTGGCAACCCACGGCGATCACGCCGATCGACTACCTGCTCAATCTCCAACTCGCCGATGGCGCGCTGACGTTTGGCGGCCAGGCCAATCAGTTTGCCACCGCGCAGGCGGCCCCGGCGCTGATGGGCCGCACACTGCCGCTGCGCGCGCGCGCGGTGGGTGTGCGGCTAGCACTGGCGGCGGCGCGGGCACAGCAGAAGCCGGATGGCAGCTTCAACGGCTTTGGCATCGGTAGCACGATCGACGCGGTGCTGGCGATCCGCGCGGCGGGTGGTGACCCGAATGCGCCCACGAGCACGGGTGCCACGGCTGCGCAATACCTGGCGGGTGTCGCACCCGCGTACGCCACCTCGGCCGCCGCGCGCGGCAAGCTGCTGGCCGGTGTGGTGGCGCTCGGCGCAGATCCGCAGCGCTTTGGCGGGCTCAACCTGGTGAGTAGTACCACGGCGACGTACAATGCCGCCAATGGCCAGTACGGCACCAGCGTCTGGGATCAATCGTGGGCCATGATCGGCCTGGCCAGCGCCGGGCAGACCATCCCGATCAGCGCCACGCAGCGG
>JAYUYF010000649.1:0-3024 GCA_043752605.1 Roseiflexaceae bacterium | reverse complement strand
GCGGGGCATGCGTCACGCCACCCTCCCGCCGCCGCCCCACCCCATCCCGCCGCCTCATCCCACGTCGCCCCATCCCGCCGCCGCCCCACCCCGCCGCGCACACATGCGGTACAATACCTCGCATGACCCACGAGCCGCCACAGATCGCCGATATCGCGCCGCGCAGCGGTGCGCCGCCGGGTGCGATCTATTCGTACCGTGTACCGCCCGCGCTGGCACCGCTTGTGCGCCCGGGCCAGTTGGTATGGGTGCCGCTGCGCCGCCAGCGGGTGCAGGGCGTGGTGATGGCATGTTATGGCCCGGCCGAGCGCCCGCCCGACCTGTCTCCCGACCCTGAGGCACCGCTGGATCCCGATGCGCTGGTGCTGCGTGATATCCTCGAGATCGGTGATCCGGCGGCGGCGCTGACACCGGCGCAGCTGCGGCTGGCGCGCTGGCTGGTGGCCAATGGCACCGCGACGCTCGCCGATGCGCTGGCACTGATGCTGCCGCCCGGCAGCGCGCAGGAGTCCGAGAGTACCTGGCGCGCCACCGAAGCTGGCGTACTTGCCGAACTCGGCTCACTCCCCGAACGCGAACGTGCAGTGCTGTTTTTGTTGCGCCGCCGTGGTCTGCTGCGCGAGCGCGAGTTGCGTGCCGAACTGCGCGGCAGTGATACCGAACTGCGCGCCACGTATGCGCTGCTGGCTGAGCGTGGGCTACTCGAACGTGGTGCGGCGCTCACGCGGCCCGGCGCGCGCCCGAAACAGATCGCATTTGTTCGGCTGCTGGCCGACACCGCCGCCGCCGAAGCAACGCTCGCCGATCTGACGCGCGCGCCCGCACAATATCAGGCACTCACATGGTTCGTTGCGCGGGCGCGCGCCGCCGACATGCCCGATTTTGCGCTACCGCTCGCCGCCGCGATCGCGGGTAGTGGTGCGGCGCGCCCGGCCTGGCAGGGGCTCGAGAAACGCGCCCTGATCGCGATCGAACTGCGTGAAGTGCGCCGCGACCCGCTGCTGGGAATCGAGACCCCGCCCGATATACCACCCGCGCTGACCACCGCTCAGGCCGATGCGCTGCGCCCGATCGTGGCGGCGATCGACAGCAGTGTGGCGACACCGTTTTTGCTGCACGGTGTGACCGGCAGCGGCAAGACCGAGATCTACCTGCGCGCGATCGCCCGCGCCATGCGGCTCGGCAAACAGGCACTGGTGCTGGTGCCCGAAATCGCGCTCACCACCCAACTGGTGCGGCGCTTTGCCGCGCGATTTCCCGGCCGGGTGGCGGTGCTGCATTCCGGGCTCTCGACCGGCGAGCGCTACGATGAATGGCGGCGACTGCGGCGTGGTGAGGCAGGCGTGATCATTGGCTCGCGCTCGGCAGTGTTTGCGCCGTTGCCCGAACTCGGGCTGGTGGTGGTCGACGAGGAGCACGAGACCAGCTTCAAACACGATGCCGCACCGCGTTACAACGCGCGCGACGTGGCACGCCAGCTCGCGCAGATCTGCGGTGCCGCGCTGGTGCTCGGCAGCGCCACACCAAGCATCGAGACCTTCCACGATACGACGCTCGGACGACTCCAGCTGCTGACACTCGCCGAACGGGTGGGCAACGTGCGCGATGCCGCCGGACTCCCGCGCTCGGCCGCGCTGCCATTACCGCCCGTCACCGTCGTCGACATGCGGCGCGAGCTGCAGCAGGGCAACCGCGGGATCTTCAGCCGTGCGCTCCACGAAGCACTCAACCACGCGCTGGAGCAGGGCGAGCAGGCGATCCTGTTTCTCAACCGGCGCGGCGCGGCGGCCTCGGTGCTGTGCCGCGATTGTGGCCACGTGGTGCAGTGCCCAAACTGCTCATCGCCGCTCACACCGCACTACGTGGGCGACCCCGAGTCTGCCACGACACCACCGCCGACCGCGCTGGTCTGCCACGGCTGCGGCCACCGCGCGCCGATGCCACTGCTCTGCCCGGCATGTCTGGGCCGCCGCATCCGCAGTTTTGGGATCGGCACCCAGCGTGTGGCCGAGGAAGTGCGCGTCCTGTTTCCTCACGCGCGCACGCTGCGCTGGGATCGTGACACGATCGTGCGCAAGGGTGATCACGCGCGCGCGCTCGACACGTTTTTGCGCGGCGAGGCCAATGTGCTGGTGGGCACGCAGATGATCGCAAAAGGGCTTGATTTGCCGCGGGTCACACTCGTGGGTGTGGTGGCGGCCGACACCGGCTTGCACCTGCCCGATTTTCGCGCCGCCGAACGTACCTTTCAATTGCTGACGCAGGTGGCGGGCCGCGCCGGGCGGCGTGCGGGTGGCGGCCGGGTGGTGATGCAAACCTACGCTCCCGACCATTATGCGCTGCGCGCCGCACAGGAGCACGATTACCACGCATTTTATGCCGAGGAGATCGCCTTTCGCCAGCGTGCGGGCTACCCACCCTTCAGCCGGCTGGTGCGCTTTCTCACCAGTGCGGGCAGCGACGACACCGCGCGCCGTGCTGCCGAAAAACTGGCCCAGCGCATCCGCGTGGTGGGGCCGCAGGTGCTGGTGGGCGCGTGGGGCATCATCGGGCCAGCACCGGCATTCTTCCACGTCCAACGCAACCGCTACCGCTGGCATCTGCTGCTGCGCGCCGAAGACCCGCTGCCGCTGCTCAACGCCTTGCCGATCGATGCAGGGTGGGGTGTGGATATCGATCCGGTCAATGTGCTCTGAGCTACGTGCTCATGATGCACCACAATGGCACACAGGACACAAAGGCGACACGGACACGAGGGAACTACTACGGATAACACAAAACCCCCGGCGTAGTGCCGAGGGCTTGAGAAATGGCTGGGGAACAGGGATTCGAACCCCAATCAACTGATCCAGAATCAGACGTTTTACCCTTAAACTATTCCCCACCGTTCAGCAGCTGGCAGGCCGCTGAGTTGGTGCCGAAGGCGAGACTCGAACTCGCACGAGTGTGACCTCACTACGCCCTGAACGTAGCGCGTCTGCCAGTTCCGCCACTTCGGCACGACTTATGTTGCGCTTGCAACGA
>JAYUYF010000648.1:0-3025 GCA_043752605.1 Roseiflexaceae bacterium | reverse complement strand
GCAAAAATGCTTTGCCCTTACACATTTCCCCGCGCCGCCCTACGGGATCACGGGATTTCGACGGTCGCGAGGATCAGCCGCGCATCGGGCAGGAGATTGTCGCCCGGTGCGGCCACGGCGAGGCGCGTGGCGGGGCTGCCATCGCCCGCATAGACGCCCAGCAGCAGCGTGTAGCGCCCGGGTGGCAGGTCGGGTGGCAGCACCAGCGTACGCTCGTCGTGTACCGGGTCGCCCGCGATCCAGGTGCTGGTGCGGCCGGCGGGTGGCACGTCGCGCAGTGGTGCACCATCGTCGTTGGCTACGGGTGGCTGGCTGCAATCCTGGCACAGGTGCAAAAACACGCGGTAATCAGCGCGCGGTGGCGTTTCGGCCTGCCAGAAGAGCGTGACGGGCAATGTGCCGCCGGGCCGCAACTGGCCATCAAACGGCGCGATGCTGATGCCGCGCAACCGCAGTTCGCCACCAAACACCGCGTCTATTGGTGTTTGCGGTTGTGGTGGCGTGCTGGCCTGACCCTGCGCAAAGACATCGGGGAACGCGATGCAGTGCAGCGCCACACCCACGAAGCGGTCGTCGCCGCAGCCCCACGCACCGTTCTCGCTGGCATACTGGAAGCGCAGGCCAACTAAGCCGTATGTGTCGCCCGGCAGCGGTGGATCGACCTCGGCGGCGTGGTCGGGGGCGATTAGCAGCAGCGCGCGTGTCTTGCCCTTTGCGGCGGCGTTGAAGAATGGATCGTAGGTGCGGCCCACGAATTCGCGCAACTCAGCATCATCGGCGCGCGCGATGCCGCCGGTGTCGCCCTCGGCGAAGATCGGGAAGGTGACCGCGGGCGGCAGCGGGTCGCGCGTGAGCCGCGGCGCATAATAGTCGTAGAGTGGTTTGACGTAATACGGATGCACGATGATCAGGTCATCCGGGTGGGCGCGGTTGGCGAGCAGCTGGATGGCGGCGCGCCAGTTCTCCTTGACGGGCCCGCGCGATAGCAGCCCGTAGCCTGGTTGCGTCAGCGCGCCCACCCCGGCGATTGCCACGCCGGCTAATACCACCCCGGCCGCCGGCCGCCAGCGGCCATCGAGTGGGCGGCAGATTAAGATCAACCAGGCCGGGAAGGCCACCATCGCGTATCGCGGTTCGAACACCGGTGCCAGCGCGGCGGTGATCGCCAGCAGCACGAGAGGGATGAGGAACATGATGACCTCACCCCCCAACCCCCTCTCCGACGCGGAGAGGGGGGGCATGGCAGGGGGGGGTGCAGGATCCGGGGGGGCGGCAGCGGGATCCCGCAGGGGGGCATCGCGATGCGCCCATACATTATGCCTCGCCGCCGTCCCCGCCAGCCCCAGCAGCGTCGCCAGCGCAGCCGGGGCGAGCCAGAGCCACCAGGGCAGGCCCGCGTAGCCGTCGATGTCGCCGGGGGCACGGTCGAGCGCAAAGCGGCTGAGACTCAGCCCGAGGCTCGTGAACGGCCCGGCCGCCACGCGCGCGCCACCGAGCGCCTCGCCGCGCGCGGCGGCGATCACACCGACCACGCCCACGGCGGCGATGGTCAGCGCGGCGATGGCGGGGGCAATGGCGGCGGCACGGCGCAGGGCACGGTGTACGGGCGGGCGGGCGGGTCGCCGGGGATTGTGTCGGGGCACATCGCGATATGCTCCTACGGGATCCTCTCGCCGCCCCGCCGCCGCCACCACGCACGTGGCCGCCACGCCAAACAACGCCAGCCGATGCACCAGTACGGCGAATACCGCCGCCACCACGACCCACAGCCAGGCGCGGCGGGTGCCATGCTGCGCCGCACGCAGCGTGGTGCCCACCAGCAGCGCGCTGGCGAGGAACAACAGGCTGTAGGCCTTGGCATCCTGCGCGTGCCAGAGCGCAAACGGCGAGATCGCGGCCAGGATCCCGGCGGCGGGGGATGCATGGGCGGCGGCGGGGGATGCATGGGCGGCGGGCAGGGAATGATGCACGGGCGCATCGCGATGCGCCCCCACGAAATTCTTCCCACCCGCCCACGCCACCGCCAGGCACGCCGCCGCCCCGGCCAGCGCCGAGGGGAAGCGCAACGCCCATACCCCATCGCCCGCCACGGCGACCCATACCTTGAGGATCAGGTGGTACAACGGGTAGCCCGCGTTGGGGCTGAACAACTCGGCGAACAGTTGCGGCCAGTCTTTGCCCGTGACCTCGGCCCAGGTGCTACCTTCGTCGAACCAGAGGCTCTGCGCATCGAGCTGCCAGAGGCGGATGGCGAGCGCGCCTGTGAACAGCGCGATCCAGTGCCAGCGGCGCGTCATCGGCCGAGCGCCTGGCGGTACGCGGCTTCGTAGCCTGCCGCACACGCATCCCAGGTGAGTTCGCGCTCGACGCGTGTACGCGCCGCCGCACCCAGCCGCCGGGCCAGACCGTTGTCGGCGAGCAGGCGACTGACGGCCCGCGCCAGCGCGCCGGGGTCTGCGGGTGGCACAAGCAAGCCGTGCGTGCCGTCGCTGATCACATCCGGGATGCCAGCCACGCGCGTGGCTACGATTGGCCGCGCAGCGGCCATACCTTCGAGCAACGCGTTGGGCAACCCGTCGATGTTGCCACCCTGATCAAGGATCGACGGCACGACATACACATCGGCCGCCGCGATCGCCAGCGCCGCTGTGGCCCGGTCGAGTTGGCCAGCAAACCGTACGCCCGCCCCGAGACCAAGCTCACGTACCTGCTGTGCAAGTTCGTTGCGCAGATCGCCATCGCCCACGAGCACCAGCAGCGCATTCGGGTGCGCTGCACGGATCTGCGGCATAGCCGCGAGCAGATGCGTCAGCCCTTTTTTGTAGACCAGGCGGCTCATCGTCAGGATCAGCGGTGACCTGCCCACCACACCCAGCCGCGCCCGGATCGCCGCGCGTTCGGTAGTGCTGAGCGGAGCGAAGGCGCTAGTATCGACGCCGTACGGCACGACGCGGGTGGTCGTCGTGCTGGCACCGAGCCGGAGCGCCCGCGTGCGCAGATCGCTGCTACACGCGGTGGTGGCCCG
>JAYUYF010000647.1:0-3047 GCA_043752605.1 Roseiflexaceae bacterium | reverse complement strand
TCACCAGCCTGGTGCCGTGGCCGGGGATGTACATCTGTGCCGAGGGGCGCTACCTGGAGGGCGAGCACGAGCGGCGCGCCGGGGTCTTCATTGGCCCCGAATTTGGCACCGTAAGCCGCCAGGATCTGGTCGAGGCCGCGCGCGAGGCGGGCGATGCCGGGTTCAGCGTACTGATCACCTGCGCCTTCAGCTACGACGCGCACAGCACCGAGTTGAGCAAACTTGGCAGCATCCAGATCTTGAAAGCGCGCATGAACGCCGATCTGCACATGGCCAGCGACCTGAAGAACACCGGCAGGGGCAACTTGTTTGTGATCTTCGGCGAACCCGACATCAGCATCCTGCCTGAAGCTGATGGCCAGGTGCGCGTCAAAGTCAACGGTGTCGATGTCTTCCGGCCGCAGCTTGGCAAAGTCGAATCGAGCAACACCGACGAGATCGCGTGCTGGTTTGTGGATACCGACTACAACCAGGAGAGCTTTTTTGTGCGCCACGCCTACTTTCTGGGTGCAAACGACCCATACAGCGCGCTGAAGACCACGCTCAAGGCCGAGATCGACGAAGATGCGTGGGCCACGTTGCACAGCGACACCTCGCGGCCATTCCCGAAGCCCGCCAGCGGGCGCATCGCCGTCAAGGTCATCAACCACCTGGGCGACGAAGTCATGAAAGTGTTTCGGTTGGTCTAGCGCTGAAGGCAAAGAGGAGCAGATCATGCAATTTCGCATCGCCGACACCTTCACCGCCAGTCTCAGCAGGCTCACTAGAGATGAACAGCGGCACGTAAAGACCACGGCGTTCGACCTGCAAATGAATCCGGTGAGCACCGGGATGAGCCTGCACAAGCTCGACCGCGCGCAGGATGCTAATTTCTGGTCGGTACGCGTCTCGCGCGACATCCGGATCATCGTCCACAAGACCGCCGATAGCTTGCTGCTGTGTTACGTCGACCATCACGACGATGCATACCGCTGGGCCGAACGGCGCAAGCTCACGATCCACCCCACCACGGGTGCGGCACAGCTCGTCGAGATCCGCGAGACGGTGCAGGAAGTCGTGGTGCCGAGCTACGTGCCTACGGCACAACCAGCAAGGCGGCTATTCGAACGATTCACGAGCGACGACCTGCTGCGCTACGGGGTGCCAGGCGAGTGGCTGGACGATGTACGCGCGGCCACCGAGGACACGCTGTTCACCATCACACCCCACCTGCCAGCTGAGGCGAGCGAGGCGCTGCTCGAACTGGCGGTGGGCAACACGCCACCGCGCCCGCCAAAGGCAGCTCCATCGGGCAATCCATTCGAGCATCCCGATGCATTGCGGCGCTTCCGGGCGATGGCCGACATCGAGGAACTGCGGCGCGCGCTGGATGCGCCATGGGACCAGTGGGCGGTGTTTCTGCACCCCGAGCAGCGCGCCACCGTCGAGCGCAGCTACAACGGCCCGGCGCGTGTGGCCGGCTCGGCGGGGACGGGCAAGACCGTGGTCGCGTTGCACCGTGCGGTAGCCCTGGCACGCCGCGATCGCGACGCGCGCGTGTTGCTCACCACATTTGCTCCGATCCTGGCTAACGCCTTGCGCGAGCGGTTGCGCGTGCTGGTGAGCGAAGAGCGCGAGCCCGAACTCTTCTCGCGGATCGAGGTCGATACGCTCGACACCGTGGCGCAGCGGCTGTACCGGGCGCGGCTCGGCAAGCCGCAGATCGCCAGCGATGCGACGATCGTGGCGCTGCTACACGATGCGAGCGCCAGTGTGACGGGGCATAACTTCAGCGAGGCCTTCCTACGCGACGAATGGACCCAGCTAGTCGACGCATTCCAGCTTGGCAGCTGGGAAGTCTACCGCGATGCGCCGCGGCTCGGCC
Organism: Roseiflexaceae bacterium; assembly: GCA_043752605.1. GTDB lineage: Bacteria > Chloroflexota > Chloroflexia > Chloroflexales > Roseiflexaceae > JAYUYF01. The sequence goes on along the minus strand of JAYUYF010000647.1, from coordinate 1,183 downwards.
GCAAGACCCGGCTGCCCGAGCGCCAGCGCGCAATCGTGTGGGAGATTATGTCGTGGGTGCAGGCCAGCCTCGCGGCGCGTGGCGAGCGCACGATCGCCGGGGTCTATCACACGCTGGCGCGCGATGCCAGCCTGCGCGATGCGCCGCCCTACCAGTTCGCGGTGGTCGACGAAGCGCAGGATATCGGCGCGCAACAGCTCGCTTTGCTGGCCGCGATCGGTGGCGACCGACCGGATGCGTTGTTCTTCGCTGGTGACCTGGGGCAGCGAATCTTCCAGAGTCCGTTCTCGTGGAAACAGCAGGGCGTGAATGTGCAGGGGCGCGCGACCACGTTGCGCGTCAATTATCGCACCTCGCATCAGATCCGCAGCCATGCCGACCGGCTGTTGGGGCGCGAAGTGCTCGACATGGACGGCATTGGCGTCCGGCGTGACACCACCGTCTCGCTGTTCAACGGGCCCGCTCCGCTGGTACAGATTGTCGTCGACGCGGCCGAGGAGGCGCGTGAAGTGGGCGTGTGGCTGGCGGCACGGCACGCTGCTGGCATCGCCGCCAACCAGATCGGCGTGTTCGTGCGATCGGAAGCGCAGTTCGACCGGGCACGCGCGGCGATCGCGGCGGCGGGATTGGCGAGCAACCAGATCGCCACCGAGGGAGTTGCTGGTAGTGGCGTGCAGATCGGCAGCATGCATCTAGCAAAAGGGCTCGAATTCCGCGCCGTCGCGGTGATCGGCTGCGACGAGGACGTCATTCCATCCGCCGAGCGGCTCGCCAGCGCAGGCGATGACGTTGAGCGCCGCGAAATCTTCGACACCGAACGCCATCTGTTGTACGTCGCCTGCACGCGTGCGCGCGACGAGTTGCTGATCTGCGGCATCGCACCGGCGTCGGAGTTCCTCGCGGATCTGCGGCGTAAGTAAAGGCGAGATCACTGGCGAATAATCCATCCGCCACCTCCATATTTACCAGTGCGATCACCGATATGGTAGCACAGCGTTCAGGCCTCTACGTCACACCCGTGCGCTCTGGAGGAACTCAAACTATTGCGGCCGAATCGTAGTTTGCTACACCAGAACTAGAGCCGGTGTTTTGTACATAGGTACGTCTTGTCAGTTTGACGCATTGCAATGCGGTGATATCAGAGTTTTGCAACACTCTGCATCCCTCCCGCTTCCTAAACCGA
>JAYUYF010000646.1:0-3048 GCA_043752605.1 Roseiflexaceae bacterium | reverse complement strand
ACCCCGAATGCTTTGCCCTTACATGATCGTCGCGCCGCCGCCGCCACCTGCCCCGATCATCGCGCCGCCGCCTGCCGCCGGATTATTCCGCCGCCTCGATCACCGTCTGGCGTTCGTGAGCATCGGGGGATCTCACTGCGGCCAAAGGCCAGCCGCAGCGCGGGTGGCGTTGCCAGCGTCGTGATCAGGGTCATCACGATTGTGGCCGAGAACAACACATCGTCCACCAGCCCTGCCGCGCGCCCGGCCGCCACCATTACCAGCGCCACCTCGCCGCGCGCCATCATGCCCACACCCACCTGGAGCGCCTCGGGGCGCGAGAAGCGCCCGACCAGCGCACCCACGCCGCAGCCGATGATCTTGGCGAGTGCCGCCAGCAGGAGCAACAGCAATGCAAAGACCGGCGCCTGTATCAGCGTGCGCGCATCGGCCACCAGCCCGATATTGACAAAGAAGATTGGGGTGAAGAAGCCATACGCCAGCGCGGCGATGCCACGGTTCGCTACGTGCTCGTGATCGGTATGGCGCGCCACCGCCACACCCAGAATGTACGCGCCCGTGATCGCGGCCACCTGGCCGAGCGCCTGCGATGACCAGGCCATCAAGAGGATTATCCCCATGAGGATGGCGAGCACCGTCTCGTCGCCACCCGCCAGATGCTCGACGCGGCGCAGCAGCGGGGTGATCCGATTGGCCACGATCCAGGCGAGTGGGATGAAGATTACCATCTGCCCGATCGTGCGCAGCGGGTTACCATCGCCCGCGAGCCCGAGCACCACCGAGATCACCGCCACACCGAGCACATCGTCGATCACCGCTGCGCCCAGGATCGTCGCGCCCACGCGGGTTCGCATGCGCCCGAGTTCGCGCAGCACCTCGGCCGAGATACTGACGCTGGTGGCGGTGAGCACCGCGCCCACAAACAATGATTCGAGTTGCCCCTGCCCAAACGCGCGCGCGAGCGCATAGCCACCACCAAATGGCAACACCACGCCGCCAATCGCGACGATCAGCGCGGTGCGCCCGACGCGCCGCATCTGGGCGACATCGGTCTCCATACCGGCGCGGAACATGAGGAGAATGACACCAAGTTCGGCCAGCAGTGCCAGTATCTCGCTGGGTTGGACGGCATTGAGCAGCGATGGCCCGAGCACCAGCCCGAGCAATAATTCGCCAAAGACCGAAGGCATACCAAACGACTGGCTGATGCGCCCGGCCAGTTTTGCACCGATCAGTAATGCGGCGATAATTGGCAGGGTGTCGAAGACGTGATGATCCACCGTGGGGTTCTCCGTGTGCGGCGAGGCGCATTGTACAAAAAAGCCGGACGGTGAAACCACGCTACTGGCTCACCCTCCGGCCTGCCGCACGACTTGTGGTGGCGACAACTATTTGGGTCTGACGTCGGCCTCGATATCGACCTTGTTGGTTTCCTTCAGGAAAATCGCGCCGACGACAAAGCAGATCGCAGCGATAGCCATTGGGTACCACAGACCGGCAAAGTTGTTGCCCGTGGCCTGGATCAGGGTCAGCCCGATGATCGGCACCAGCCCGCCAAACACACCATTACCAATGTGATATGGCAGCGACATCGATGTGTAGCGGATGCGGGTGGGGAAGAGTTCGACCAGGAATGCGGCGATCGGCCCGTAGACCATCGTCACATACACCACCTGGATGAATACCAGCACACCGAGCATAAACGGGCTGTAGCCAACGTTGGCGATCTTATCCGCCGGGTTGCCGATGAACGGCGCATAATTGGCCATGGTGGTATAGATTGGATAGTATGTGAGCACGCCAAGCAACATACCGCTCAACATAATCCACTTGCGCCCGATCTTATCCGAGAGCCAGCCGAAAAAGATGAACAAGGGTGTCGCGACCAGAATCGCTCCGCCGACGATCAGGTTTGAGTCGACCAGTGGTAGCTTAAAGATGTTCTGGAGATAGTAGAGTGCATAAAACTGGCCCGTATACCAGACTACACCCTGCCCCATCGTCGCGCCAAAGAGCGCCAGGATGACAAAGCGCAGGTTGTACGGGTTGGCGAAGCTCTCGACTAGCGGGTTTTTCGAGACACCGCTGGTCTCTTTCATTCGGGTGAACATCGGTGACTCTTTGAGCGAGATCCGGATGTAGAGCGAGATCGCGATCAGGAAGATCGAGATCAAGAATGGCACGCGCCAGCCCCACTCGCTAAATGCGGCATCGCCGACGATCAAGCGTGTGGCGAGGATTACACTCAGCGAGAGAAACAGGCCGAGCGTCGCGGTGATCTGGATAAAGCTTGTGTAAAAGCCGCGCCGATGTGCCGGAGCGTGCTCGGCAATATAGGTAGCCGCGCCACCATATTCGCCGCCAAGCGCAAGACCCTGCAAAATGCGCAGGATGATGCCGGCCGCTGCGCCGATCGTTGCTGCGGTGGGTAGCAGACCGACAGCGAAGGTACAGACACCCATCAGCGTCATCGTGACGAGGAAGGTGTTCTTGCGGCCAATTCGGTCACCCATGCGACCGAAGATGATCGCGCCAAACGGGCGTACAATAAAGCCGACAACGAAGGCGGCCAACCAGGCGATGATATCGCCAAGGCCGGTGCCGGTCTGATAGAACTTGCTGGCGATGGTTGAGGCGAGGCTGCCAAAGATGTAGAAATCGTACCACTGATCATCGTTCCGGCCGCAGACGAGAAGATGATCTTAGAGATCCCTTGTTGTCCTTCGGCGGGCGCGCTAACTGCAACGTTAGTAGATGCCATTCTTGCTCCTTCGTTGGCGCAGGCTGGAAGAATTGCGACGATTGGTGTGGCAGGATGTTCCTGACGATCGGCAAGGCCTCCTTTCAGACACACTGTCCGCGATATGGCACTGTTTCGTACGCTGCGACGGGTGTGTAGCTCGTGGTGCTTCTGCTACTGTGGCAGTGGCACGCTCGGCCAAATGACGTTGGGATATCGTTAAGATACACGCGCTTTATGCCTTTGTCAAGCAGTAGATCACGGGTAATGCACATGCCGTCTGGTGGTCTATGATCGTGGTATGATAG
>JAYUYF010000645.1:0-30751 GCA_043752605.1 Roseiflexaceae bacterium | reverse complement strand
CCGCGTCCGCCACGCCACGGCATCTGCCCAGACGGTCAGCCCGGCCGAGCGTGTACCGGCATCGATCCGCACCTGCGCCTGGCCACCATTGATCTGGTAGATTCCCAGACTCGCCCATTCATTGGCAAACCGCATCGCATCGACCACCACGATCTCTTCGCCACCAGCGTGGCGCACACGGTAACGCAAGGCGGGCGATTCGGGTAACCCGCTGAGCGCATACGGGATATAGACCAGCACCTCGTAGCGGCCACCCGGCAGGTCAGGGGCACGCCAGGTTGCGGTCGGTGGCTGCGCAAGATCCCACGGCGGCCTGCCAGTGCCGCGCGCACGCGATCGCACAAACGCTGCATTGCCGCCATAACCGGTCGCGGTCTGTTGCCAGTCATCGCCAGTCTGCGTATAGCCGCTGTCGCCCAGATCGACGATCGTATACCCCGCTGGCGGTGGCGCACAGGGCGAAGGCCGATCTTCCCACAGCCAGACACTCACCGCACCACCCGCGCGCTGCGCCCACGGATCGGGTTGCGCACCACACCAGCCATACGGATCGACCGTCCGGCCGCGGTACTGGACGCCAAAATGTAAATGTGGCCCGGTCGAACAACCACTGTTGCCGAGCACACCCAGCCATTCATCACGCGACACACGCTGCCCACTCACCACATCGACCCGGTTGAGGTGCCAGTAAAGCGATCGGTAGCCATTCTCGTGATCGACGATCACCGCCCGCGTGGCGCAGCCATCATCGGCGTTGCCCGCAAACGCCACCACGCCGGGGGCCGCCGCCAGCGCGCGCACACCATCGGCGGCATAATCCCAGCCGTCGTGGCCATTGTATGCAAACGATGGATCGGTCTCGACGCGACCCCAGTAGGTTAGCACACCGGCACGCGCATCACGCATCAGAAACGGCCCACTATGATCAAAGAACGAAGTCGTCACCTCGACGCGCCGCAATGGTCGGCTCAAAAACGGCTCACTGGCCAGCGGCTCGACGATCGGCGGCTGACGTGGATCCTCAAACAGTGCGGTATAGCGCGCCACCACCCGCTCGCGGAGGCCCACCACGCGATCCGCCGTGGTCGTCGGCGCGAGCACGCGCAGCAGCATGTACTCGGCCAGCGTCACATCGGCGGGTGGCGGCTGCTCGTTGTCATCGGCAAACCGCAACGATGCGCGCGCCGGGTAATCGCGCCGCGCAAAGAACAATTCCTTGATCAGCCAGCGTGTCTGCGCCTGCAAGCCGCGGCGGTTGCCAGTATCACCACGATACCCCGCCGCCCACGCCAGATTATCGCTCGTGGCGTTGGCATCGCTGAGCAGACCCGCCTGCTGGTCAAAAATCGCCAGTACCAGCTTCGGATTGACACCATAATAGACCGCCGGGCCCACCAGCGCCTCGGCAAATGGATAACGCCGGTCACCAACATACGCGACCACATCCTTCAACGGTCCGGGGTGTGTTTCGAGCAGCGCCTGGATCTGTGCGCCGTAGAACCCGGCCTCGTATGTCAATCGGTCATCGTGAAACAGCGCCGCTGTGTCTGGCAATGACTCAGCAAGCTGCGTTGCTACTGGCGTCACTGTGACAGGTGGCGAGGCAGCAAGCTGCGTCGCCGAAATCGCCGCGATCGTCACCACTGGCAGCGGCGTTGGCGTGCTTGTTGTCGGCACCGGCACCGGCGGCGCAGTGCAGCCAGCGAGGATGACCAGTCCAGCGATCCAAAGGGAGAATATTCGCATACGTTATGTCGTAAAGCGCTGCTGCGCACCATCTTCAAGCATCGCGAAATGACCGCCGGTGTATTCGTCGATCACGCGGTGCCAGAAGCGTTTGGCCGGCTCGTTGCGTGGCAACTGATACACCACCCAGCTACCGTGGTGGAGGTCGAACGCGAGCCGGGCTGCGTCACGGCCGACACCCCGCCCACGATACTTGGGCACAATCCAGAAGTCGGCAAGCTCGATCGTGATGCCTGCCGGCAACACCGATAATCCATTCAAGATGATGAGAAAGCCAGCTGGTACACCATCGGCACGGATCACATAGCGCTCGCCCCCGCCGCGCACCCACCAGTTGACACGCACACACTCGCCGTGCGTCTGCGGCGGGGCACCCTGCGGCATGTAGACCGGCAAGCCAAAACGCGTAATCTCCATCTTATCATCGTAGCGCGAGAGCTCATAAAAGAACATCGTAAACATATTCTCGACGATCGTATCGTCATCTGCGCCGCCACGCGTGAGGCTAATCTGCATCGGGCACTCCTGTTGTTTCGCGCTGCATTCTACCACGCACCCGGCGTTGACGCTCCACAAACGCAGGCGTATACTGCACGCGAACGATCATCGGTCTGAAAGTGAGGGATGGACATGGCACCAATCCGCGTCACCGTCTGGAATGAATTCCGCCACGAGAAGCACGCCGATCATCCGGCGAGTACGATTTACCCCGATGGCATCCACAGTGCGATCGCGGCCGGGTTGCGCGAACTGGGCGATTTCGACGTACGCACCGCCACACTCGATGAACCCGAGCACGGGCTCACGCAAGCTGTCCTCGACAGCACCGATGTGCTCACCTGGTGGGGCCATATGGCGCACGGTGAAGTCTCCGACGAAGTCGTTGCGCGGGTAAAGCAACGTGTTCTCGACGGCATGGGACTGATTGTGCTGCACTCTGGCCACTTCGCCAAGATCTTCAAGGCGTTGATGGGTACCTCGTGCGATCTTAAGTGGCGTGAAGCCGATGACATCGAGCGCGTCTGGGTCGTCGAGCCCGGTCACCCGATCGCCGCCGGGATCGGCGAATGCTTTGAACTCCCCGAAGAGATGTACGGCGAACGCTTTGATATTCCGGCTCCCGAGCAACTGGTCTTCGTCAGCTGGTTCACCGGCGGTGAGGTGTTCCGCAGTGGTTGCTGCTATACCCGCAACCAGGGCAAGATCTTCTATTTCCGCCCCGGCCACGAGAGCTACCCGACCTACTTCGACGCGAGCGTCAAGCGCGTAATCGCCAACGCAGTCAACTGGGCTGCACCATCGGCTGGCGCGAAACCGGTGTTTGGCAACGCAAAACCGCGGAACTGATCCACGCGTAGGGCGCGGCGGGCGGGGATTGCGGCGGCGGGCGGCGGGCGGGGATGTGTAGGGGCAAAGCACTTTTGGAGGTCTGCGAACAGACCCGCAAAAATGCTTTGCCCCTACGGGATCGTCCCGCCCTATATATCCACCCACGCCCCGCCGGCACGCACGCTTTGCTGCGCCGCCGCCAGCACCGCGTCGACGCGCGCGGCCTCATCGAACGTCGGCGCACGATCGGGTGGATCCGGCTGCATGCTCGCTACAAACGCCGCGATCGAGGCCAGATGCCACTGAATGGCACCCGTCGGTGTCTCGGCCGCGGGCAACACCGCGCCAGGTGTCCGGCTGAGCATCGTGATCCGCTGCATCGCACCACCATTTTCCGCAATCTCGATCACGTTTGGGTCGCGCGCATCATACAGCAGCGCACCACGCGCGCCGTAGGCCTCGATCCGCACGTCATCATTCGCGCCCGGCACCATCTTCGAGACGCTGATCGTGCCGTAGCCACCGTCGGCGAGTTCGAGATCAAGCCACGCGATATCATCCCCGCTGACTGCCGTCAAGGTACCATCTACGCCCGGGCGTTCGCGTACCACCGTCCGCGTGCGCGCCGCCACGCGCGCCACCGGCCCCAGCAGCGTCAGTACCTGATCCACCAGATGCGCCCCCAGGTCGAGCAACACACCGCTGCCGTCACCCACAAACCGCCAGGTGATCGGGCGGTGTATGTTCAGGTTACTCGCGCGGTGGTAGCGCAGGTGGAAGCCACGGACTTCGCCCAGCAGCCCGGCCTGCACGCGGCGGCGCGCCTCGGCCAGCGCGGGTACCTGGCGGAAATGGTAATTGACGCTCGCCACAACGCCCATCTGCGCGGCCTGCGCGGCCAACTGTTGCGTGGCGAGCAGATCGCTCGTCAGCGGCTTCTCACAGAAAACCGCCCGACCATTCGCAAGCGCGCGTGTGACCAACGCCACGTGCGCGTCTGTCGGCAGACAACAATCGACGATTTGTACCTCGGTGTGCGTCGCGATCAGCAGTGCGTCATCGAGGATCGCTACCTCAGCGCCAAGTTCGCGCCGCGCACGCGCACGAGTTGCTTCGCTCGCCGCCGCCACCACGGCAAGCCGCACAGTCGGTAGTTCTGGATACACGAGCGGTAACATCCGCCAGCACAGCGCGTGCAACCGCCCGATCCCGCCGTAACCTGCCAGCCCAATGCCATAGCTCATTGCACACCTCATCCCACATCAGTCTCCACTATTGTACAGGAGGGAGTTAGCAAGCGGTAGGCATCGTGCGGTACAGAAGGTGTACAATACATCTGACACTGGTCGGCCAGACTCGAAACACACAGGACAAAGATTCGCCATGCAGCGCACACTTCAAATCTCGCTGTTTAATCACCTGATGACACACTACGGCGAGCGTTTTGACAAATTACGCACGACGAAAGCGACGCTGGTGCATATTTCGCACACGCTCGAAGATCTTATTCTGCGCCAGAAGATACCGGCGCTGCTCTTCACCGGCTTTCAGGAGAGCACCCATTGGCGCGAAGAAACGCGCCGCTACCGCGAACTCGCCGGTATCGCACAACAGGTCTGTATTTTCGGCGGTGGTACCTTCCCACCCGAGTCGCACGCCGCGCAGATTAATGTGCCACTGGCGGAAGACGACCCGCTGCGTCAGGAGTGGTTTGTCTGCATTTTGTCCGATCGCTTCACCGTCCTGCTCTGCGGGCTCGATCAGCATAGCAGTGAGGACGGCGATGAAGCAACGCGCGAATTTCTTACGCTCTGGACGTTCGAGCCGCAGTTGGTCAACGATGTTCTCGATCTCTTGCAGGATGTTGTGGCACATTACCGTCCCGAACGCGCCCAGCAATTGCGTGACGCGCGCCTGCGCTTCTCACTCAGTTCGCCCGATCCGCAGATCGTCACCGCCTTTACACGCGAGCTGATCAGCTTCGAGGAGCGAATACTCAAACGCATGCGTACCAGCGAAGCGCGCTACCGCGCGATTATCGAGGATCAGACCGAGTTGCTCTGCCGGTTCACACCAGACGGCGCACTCAATTTTCTCAATCCAGCCTACCAGCGCTACTTTGATCTCGATAAGACACCACGTGATCGATCGTTTTTTGATACGATTATTGCTGTCGATCGGCCTGCGGTCGCACACGCCCTCGCTCGGATCGATGCGTCGCTGCCACTTGGCACAATCGAGTGCCGCGTCATGCTCGCCGACGATCACACGCGCTGGCTGCAGTGGACGGTGCGCGCCATCTTTCATACGACAGACAAACAGCACGAATTTCAGGCGGTCGGTCGCGATATTACCGCACAGCGGCAGGCCGAAGCCGCGCTGCAGCATACCAACGCCGAACTCACCACCCGTGTCACCGAACTCCAGGCGCGCACGCACGAGATCAACGAGCTCAGCGAGCTCGGTGAGTTGCTCCAGGCCAGCCGCGATGTCGCGGAAGCCGGCCAGGTCTTCCGCCGTTGCGCCCGCCGCCTGTTTCCCGCCTACACTGGTAGACTGCTGTTGCTCGACGACAGCCAGCAACTTCAACCGGTCGCGAGTTGGGGCACCGCCCGCAATCCCGAGACGCTCTCGCCCGATGCGTGCTGGGCGCTCCGTCGTGGCCGCGCGCATCTCGTCGATACCATTGATGATGAACTCCGCTGCGCGAATTGCCGTCGCAGCGCGTCCGAAGCCGCGCTCTGCGTGCCGATGATCGCACGCGGCGAAGCACTCGGCATCCTGCAAATCAGCTGGGATCTCGCAGATCAGTCTGGTGTCCGTGGTGGCAGTAGCCTGCAACGGTTGGTCACCGCAGTCGCCGAACAGACGGCCATGGCGCTCGCCAATATCCAGCTGCGCGATAGGCTGCGCCAGCAGGTGATCCGTGACCAGCTCACCGGCCTGTTCAATCGCCGCTATCTCGAAGAGACGCTGGGCCGCGAGATCAGCCGTGCGCTCCGTCATGGCAACTCACTCGGGCTCATGATGGTCGATATCGATCATTTCAAGGAGTACAACGACCGTTATGGTCACGGGGTTGGCGATCTTGTGCTGCGCGCGGTCGGCGCGTTTTTGAAAAACCATCTGCGCGTCGAGGATATTGCGTGCCGTTACGGCGGTGAGGAATTTGTGTTGATCCTGCCCGAATCAACACCCGATCAGTCGTTTCAACGCGCCGAGGTGTTCCGCGAAGCGATCTCGCACCTCACGGTGCCAAGCGGCGACCAGCGGCTAAACGGTATCACGATTTCGATCGGTATCGCCTGCACACCACACCACGCCACGCTTCCCGATGCGCTGCTGCGCGCCGCCGACGTCGCACTCTACAATGCCAAAGCCGCAGGTCGCAACTGCGTGGTCATGGGCAATGCGGGGGTGTAAGGGCGACGTGCGCTGTAGGGCGGCTGCGGTGCACCCCTACAGCCCCACGTCGAACGGGGGTGCCCCGGCACACGCCAGCGCTTCGAGTTCCTCCAGTGCCGCCAGCGCCGCTACGCGCGTTTTTGGATCGAGGTCGCGCGCCGCAAACTCGTGTTCGTCGAGCCGCAACAGCAGCGTGCGGTCGGGTGACACAAACAGGTCGAGTTCGAGATCTTCCGAGATCAGCAGATCGGCGCCGATCTGTGCCGGGCGCGCGACATTCGCGTACCAGCCTTTGCAACGCCCGGTCGCATCGCGCAGGGTGAAGATCGCATAGTAGCGGTCGGCATAGAAATGCTCGTCAAACAGATCGCCGGGAATAAAGGTCACGTAACCACGATCAACCGCAGCCTGCATCCACGGTGCGCGCACCAGCACGTAGCCGGGCGCACGCAACAACACCTCGCCATCATACGCGATGACCTGATTCTTCAGTGGCTTGTGCAGTTCAATACGGATGCTAGGCATAGCTGCGGCCAAACAACTGCTTGATCCGCATACGCGTCTCGCGGCTAAAAATCCGCGCCGCCAGCGCAGCGCCAAATGCCACGATCAACTGCGGCGTGCGCAGACGCGGTGCGACAAGCGCGCGCAGCGCCGCCGGGTCACGTAGCTTGAGCGGCGAATCACTCCGGACTTCGACCTTCAAGTTGCCGCGCTGCCACTCGCGCTCGATCCAGAACAGATCGGGCATACTGCGCTGAAAAAAATAATACGCCGGATTATGTTCGTACATATAGTCGAACAGATCGCCAAATGGCTCCTCCGGGTCGCGCGGGTGAAGGATCAAGGTATTGTCGACCAGATTGACATACCAGCGATGAAACGACCAGTGAAACATGCGCTCGGCGATCTCCGACGGGCTCTGGATATAGCCAGCCGCGCTGACGCGCTCGAGTTCACGCGCAAATTGCTCGGGGTCATCCATATGCTCCAGGATGTGCGAGCAGATCGTATACACAAACACGTCATCACGGAACGGCAAATGATGCGCGTCGGCCACGACAAACGGCCGATCGACAACCAGATTGCCGCCGCGCTCGCGGTTGTCATCGCCCAGAAAGCGATCGACCAGCACATTCGCACGCGGATTGGGATTTTCACCACTGCCGATCTCGAGCACCAGCCCGGTTTTCGGCGGATTGAGTTGCTGTTGCACGGTGCAGTCCCCTCAGTGGAGATCGTCGCCGCTCAGGCTGTCGCGGAGCAGATCGAGATGGTCGAGCGCTAGCCCGGTGCCGATCGCCACACAGTTGGCGGGCTGGTCGGCCACGTAGCACGGTACGCCGGTCACATCCGTCAACAAATCATTGATCCGCCGCAACATACTGCCACCACCGGTCATAATCATCCCTTTGTCGATGATATCGGAGGAGAGTTCGGGTGGCGTGGCGGCCAGCACGGTGCGCACCGTCTGCACCACCGCCTCCAGCGGCTCCTGGATCGCATCGGTGATCTCGTGCGAGCTAATCTCGATCGTGCGTGGCAGGCCGGCTACCTGGTCGCGCCCGCGTACTTGCATCGTCAGCGGCCGGTCGAGCGGCAACGCCGAGCCAATTTCGATCTTGATGCTCTCGGCGGTGCGCTCACCAATCAGCATGTTGTATTTACGCTTCACATAGGCGGCGATCGTCTCATCGAATTTGTTGCCACCCACACGCACCGAATGGCTCACCACGATATCATTGAGCGAAATCACGGCCACCTCGGTCGTTCCGCCACCAATATCGATGATCATATTGCCCGATGGCTGATACACCGGCACATTGGCCCCGATCGCTGCCGCGAGCGGCTCGCGGATCAGATGCGCGACCCCGGCCCCGGCCTGGAGCGCTGCCTGCTTGACCGCGCGCATCTCGACCGACGTGATGCCCGCCGGAATACAGATCATTACCTCGGGGCGGCTAAAGCGGAACCGCCCGCTGGCCTTGCGGATAAAATGTGCCAGCATCGCCCGCGTAACATCGTAATCGGCAATCACACCCTCGCGCAGCGGCCGGATGACCTCAACGCTCTCGGGCTCGCGCCCAAGCATCGCCAACGCATCTGCGCCCACCGCTTTTGCCATGTTCGTTTTAGTGGAAATTGCCACTACCGAAGGCTCCGCGAGCACAATGCCGCGACCTTTGACATACACCAGCACATTTGCGGTGCCGAGATCGATCCCAATCTTACGTGCCATCGGTTTTTCCCGTCAAATGAAACAAGAGTTAGAACACGCCCCGCCATACGGCAAACGCACGCTCCAACCCTTGCAGTTTATGCGATACCCGCAAATCACGCCAGATCTGCGATTATTGACCACGAAGCTTTTTAAGCTGTGCCACTTTGATCTGGATTATCGCGCGCTGGAGACGTGCCTCGGCCAACGCAAGCTCTTCACCTTCGAGTTTCCCGGCGAGCAACTCCTCGGCGCGGGCCCGTGCTTCCTCAGCGCTCGCCTCGGTGATTTCGTCCGCCCGATCGGCCGCATCTGCCAGGATCGTCACCCGGCTTGGTAGCACCTCCAAGAAGCCGCCCGTCACCGCAAATGTGGTTGTCACACCATTTTTGATGATATCGAGCACCCCCGGCTGGAGGATCGTCAAAAGTGGCATGTGACGTGGGAGTATACCCACGCGCCCATCCTTAGTCGGCGCATTGATCTGATCAACTTCGTCGGTCATCATCACTCGCTCAGCGGTGACAATCTCAAGGTGCATCGGCATGCTGCGTTCCGTTTCTAGTTCTTCTGCGCTGCATCGTAGGCCGCGATCACATCGTCGAGACTACCCTGCAAGAAGAAGTACTGCTCTGGCACGTGGTCGGCTTCGCCCGCCAACAGGCGTACAAAGCTCTTGACCGTCTCCGGCACGGTGACATATTTGCCCGCACGGCCGGTAAACTGCTGCGCCACTGTGAACGGCTGCGAGAAAAAGCGCTCGATCTTGCGCGCACGCGCCACCGTCAGCTTGTCCTCGTCGCTCAATTCCTCAACACCAAGGATGGCGATGATATCTTGCAGATCCTTGTAGCGCTGGAGCACCCGCTGCACTTCACGCGCCACCCGGTAATGCTCCTCACCCACGACGTTCGGGTCGAGGATGCGGCTGGTGCTCGCCAGCGGATCCACCGCCGGGTAAATACCTTTGGCCGCAATGCTGCGCTCGAGCGAGATCGTCGCATCGAGATGGGCAAAGGTCGTCGCCGGTGCCGGGTCGGTGTAGTCGTCGGCGGGCACGTACACCGCCTGCATCGAAGTAATCGAGCCTTTGCGCGTCGATGTGATGCGCTCCTGCAGCTCACCCATCTCGGTACCCAGCGTCGGTTGATACCCGACCTGCGACGGCAGACGGCCGAGCAGCGCCGAGACTTCCGAGCCAGCCTGCACAAAGCGGAAGATATTATCGACAAACAGCAGCACGTCGCGGCCTTCGTCGCGGAAGTATTCCGCCATCGTCAGGCCGGTCAGTGCCACGCGCAGACGCGCGCCGGGTGGCTCGTTCATCTGGCCAAACACCATGACCGTCTTGTCAAACACGGTCGTGTTGTCATCGATACGTGAGTCTTTCATCTCGTGAATCAGGTCGTTGCCCTCGCGTGAGCGCTCGCCCACACCCGCGAACACCGAGTAGCCCGACTGCTCCTTGGCGATGTTGGCGATCAACTCCTGGATGACCACCGTCTTGCCGACGCCCGCGCCACCAAAGATCCCGGTTTTGCCACCGCGCGTAAACGGCGCAATCAGGTCAATCACTTTGATACCGGTCTCGAAGATCTGCGCCTGCGGCAACTGATCCTCGAGCAACGGCGCGAGTGAATGGATCGGGCGGCGCTCAGTACTCTCGACCGGGCCAGCGTCATCAATCGGGTCACCCAGCACGTTGAACACACGCCCGAGCGTGCCTGGGCCCACCGGCACCGCGATTGCGCGACCAGTGTCGACGGCCTTCATCCCACGCTTCATACCATCAGTCGTGCTCATCGCGACGGCCTTGACCACACCTTTACCCAGATGCTGTTGCACCTCGGCTACCAATCGGCCGCCATCTTCGAGCGCGATTTCGAGCGCGTTGTAGATCTCTGGTGTATGACCTTCGGGGAACTTTGCGTTCACCACCACACCAATAATATCGGTGACAACACCGGTTGCTCCGGCCATCGCATCCTCCGCTCGCTAGTCTGCTGCGTATTCGGTGCGCTACGAGAGCGCCGCCACACCCGAGGTGATCTCGGTAACTTCTTTTGTGATATTCGCCTGCCGCGTCTTATTATAGGTCAGCGTCAGGTCGCGCTGCAAATCCTTGGCGTTATCCGTCGCGTTGCGCATCGCCACCATCCGGGCGCTGTGCTCGCTCGCGATCGCTTCGAGCAGCGCCTGATACAGCTCCGACTCGATAAAACGCGGTAACAACTCATCCATTACATCGTCCCGGTCGGGCTCGTAATTGAAGTCAAATCCGGGCCGCGTGTCAGCTGGTGCATCGATGGGCAGGATCCGGCGCGCAATCGGGCGCTGCACAAGGGTATTCACAAATTGCGCGTAGACAAGATAGACTTCGTCGTACTCACTTTTAAGAAACCCGTTGGTCAGGGCACTCGCGATGCCAATGATGTCGCGTACCTTGGGCGTATCACCAAGCCTGGTCACCTCGGCCACCAGGTTGCCGCTGTTGCGCGCAAGAAAATCCCGGCCTTTCTTGCCGATCGCCATCGACACGACGGCGCGCCCCTTTTTGCGCTCATCAAGCAATACGCGCGCTGCGCTACGCAGCACGTTGGTCACCAGGCTGCCCGCCAGGCCACGATCTGGCGTGATGACCAGCACCGCCACCGATTTGACCTCGTCGCGCACTTCGAGCAAGGTGCCCTTGCGCACGACTGCGCGTGCGTTGAGGTCGCCCATCAGCTCGAGCAACCGGTCGGCGTACGGGCGCGCCGCGATCACATTACGCTGCGCGCGCCGCATTTTCGAAGCCGCCACCATCTCCATGGCGCGTGTAATTTGTGCCAGGTTCTTCACCGACCGAATCCGGCGGCGGATTTCACGTGTACTTGGCATCGTTCCTCACCCCGGTTCTACTCGACAAAATTGCTCGTCGTGTTGAACTCGTTGATCGCCCCTTCGAGCGCGGTCTTGACATCGGCAGGCGGGAATTTGCGATCCAACCGGTTCTCGTAGATCGCTTTGGCCGTTTCGGGATGCGCGGTATGCAGGTACTGCAGAAATTTCTGCTTCCACTCGCCGATCCGGCTGACCGGCACCTTATCGAGGTAGCCGTTCGTTGCCGCAAACAATAGCGCGACTTGATCCTGGAGCGGCATCGGGCGATACTGCGGCTGCTTGAGAATCTCTTGCAAACGCGCACCACGCTCGAGCTGCGCACGTGTTGTCGCGTCGAGGTCGCTCGCAAACTGCGCAAATGCCGCCAGATCGCGAAACTGTGCCATATCGAGCTTCAATCGATCGGCCACCGAGCGCATCGCGCGCGTCTGCGCAGACGAACCCACGCGCGACACCGAGATACCCGTGTTTAGCGCCGGCCGTACACCGGCGTTGAACAGGTCGGTCTCGAGGAAGATCTGGCCATCGGTGATCGAGATCACGTTCGTCGGCACATACGCCGAGACATCATTCGCCTGCGTCTCGATGATCGGCAATGCGGTCAAACTTCCGCCACCAAGCTCATCACTCAGGCGCGCCGCGCGCTCGAGCAACCGCGAGTGCAGATAAAATACATCGCCAGGGTAGGCTTCACGGCCCGGTGGGCGGCGCAGCAGCAGCGAGACCTGGCGGTACGCAATTGCGTGCTTTGTCAGATCATCGTAGATGATCAGCGCGTCGCGGATCAACTCACCGCCGACCATCACACCGTTCTCCATCACCTCTTCACCTACCGCACAACCGGTGTACGGCGAAATGTACTGGAGCGCTGCGCTCTCGGAGGCTGTCGCGGCGACGACCGTGGTGTATTCCATCGCACCATACTGGTCAAGCGTACTGACAATCTGCGCGACTTGTGCGCGCTTCTGGCCGATCGCAACATAGATGCAGTAGAGCCCGTTGCCCTTCTGATTGATGATTGTATCGATCGCCACCGCCGTCTTGCCCGTCTGGCGGTCACCGATGATCAACTCGCGCTGGCCGCGCCCGATTGGGATCATCGCATCGATCGCGATGATTCCGGTCTGTACTGGCTGATTAACCGCCTGGCGCGCCATCACACCGGGAGCGATACGCTCGACCGGGCGCAGTTTCTCGTTTGCGATCGGCCCCTTGCCGTCGATTGACTGGCCCAGCGCGTTGATCACACGGCCCACCAGCGCCTGGCCGACAGGTACCGAGATGACCCGCCCGGTCGAAATGACCTGGTCACCCTCCTGGACACTGAGATAATCACCCAGAATAATCGCGCTGACCGAATTCGCTTCGAGATTGAGCGCCAGACCATAGACCGGCTCGCTGCGCCCCTCGCGCACGGGGAATTCGAGCAACTCGGAGGACATTACCTGCTCGAGACCCTCGATGCGCGCTGCACCGTCGCCCACCGACAGCACCTTGCCGACGTTGACCATGCGCGGGCGCAGGTCGACACCCTCCTGGATGCTCTTCAGCAATCGCTGATAAAGCTCTTCTGTCCCTGTTGTCATGCCCTGCGCCTCTCCTGGCCGTGCGCGGCGCGCTGCCGCCCACGTGCTATTGCTTCGCACTTGCGTGCGCGCTTATCCTGTCACCATGCTGCGCTGCACCGCGCTGAGGCGCGTGCGCAGACTGTTATCGAGAACCTGGTCACCGACGCGGATCACCAGACCGCCGATCAACGTCGGATCGACGCGAAATGTCATCACCAGCTCAGCACCGTAGCGCGTCTGCAAATCAGTCGTGACATGCGCACGTTGCGCCGCATCGAGCTCGACCGCGCTGACAATCTCCGCATCAAGCCGATTTTTTGCACCACCCGTCGTGTAGTGCTCGAACGACTGCGCAACTGCGGGAAGCATATGCAGCATCCCATCGCGCGCCAGTACCGAGACCAGATTTTTGACCTCGCGCGGCGTATCGGCCTCGATCGACGAGGGGAACTGCTCGGCATCGCCGCTGTAGGCCAGTTGCCGCTCGGCGGCAAGTTTGAGCGAACGCAATACATCTCTCGTCAGCGAGTCGTAGAGTGCGCGCGCGATTGTTTGAGCCTCAGAACCGCTCACGTCGTATCTCTCTTCATCCGCCGAAGCCGGGCGGCTGGCACCCGGTTCTGCCTCGGCGCGAGCTAAAGCCCGCGCGTGCGGGCTCTGGCGAATATTTGCTAGCGAACCGTCACCAGGCTGGCGAGCGACTCATCGATCAGCTTGTCATGGTTGCCCTTCAACTCGGCGTTGAGGACTTTCGATGCAGTGGCCGTCACCAGCATTGCCATCTGGCCACGCAGATCACGCACCATTACCTCGCGCTCGCGGTCAAGTTGGCCGCGTGCTTCCTCGCGGATGCGGTCGGCCTCACGGCGCGCCTGCGCGATCAGCTCAGCCTCCTGCACCTTGGCGCGCTCCTGCGCCTGTGCAAGAATGGCGGCCGCCTCCTGGCGCGCCTTCGCCAGCTCGACATCAGCGTCTTTCCGCATGTCGACCATCTGCGCCTTGACGTTGGCAGACTCCTTGAGCCCTTCCTCGATCCGCTTCGTCCGCTCGTTGAGCAGATTGATCAGCGGCTTGTAGAGCAGCATCGAAAGGATCCAGACCAGCAGCGCCACATTCACAATCTGGGCGATCAGCAGGCCGTAGTTAATACCGAGTCTCTCCACAGCTGTTCTCCTCACAGCGGATAGGCCCGCTGCACTTGTGCTAGATGATGTTGAAACCGATCAGCAGACCCACCACCAGCGCAAAGATGAACAGTGATTCGGCAAGCGCAAAGCCAAGGAACATATATGTGCGCAGTGTTCCTTCAGCTTCAGGATTGCGACCCATCGCCTCGATCGCGCCGGCGAAAATCGCGCCAATACCCGCGCCCGGCCCAATTGCGCCGAGACCCACTGCCAGCGCCATCCCGATCATCCGCAGCCCCTCATCGGTCATGGTAAGTTCCTCCTAAAATCATGCTCGCCATATAGAAGTAATACTATGTTAGTGCGCGTGTTCTTCCTTCTCGTGTCCACCGTGCGCCTGCACCGCAATTGAGTAGAAGATCAGCGTCAGCACCGCGAAAATAGCCGCCTGCATCAGCGCCACAAACGTCTCGAAAAAGTAGAACGGCAATGGCAGGACAAACGGAAAGAGGAACGCCATCACGATCAGGATGACTTCTCCACCGAAGATGTTGCCAAAGATACGAAACGAGAAGCTGATGATACGAATAAACTCGGAGAGGATTTCGAGGATACCCACGATCGGGCCGTTCTCGAAAAACTTCCCTACGTATCGGCCAAAGCCGAGTGCCTGGATACCAAAATATTCGATCGAGAAGAACGCAACCAGCGCAAACGCGATCGTGACATTCAGATCGGCTGCAGGCGCACGCAGGTACGGGATGATAAAGCTATCACCTGGGCACGCAAACGGCAACTGCGCGAGCAATGCCGTCGGGCCACTTGGCTCACCCGGTACGGTCTCGG
Source organism: Roseiflexaceae bacterium (assembly GCA_043752605.1). Taxonomy (GTDB): domain Bacteria; phylum Chloroflexota; class Chloroflexia; order Chloroflexales; family Roseiflexaceae; genus JAYUYF01. The sequence continues at coordinate 15,629 of JAYUYF010000645.1, read as the reverse complement.
CAGCCACTGGAGCCAGCGCCGGAGCCGCATATGCCACACCCGAAGTCGCACCCAGTGCGGTTTCTTCCTTGACTTTCAGCGCACAACTGCCGATGCTGACAACACCCGGTGTCAACGCCAGAATGTTCGCGAGGAGGAAGAACGCCAGGATTGTCATCGGGATGGGAAAGAATTTTGCGGCATTCTTCGCATCGACACCCTTGACAAAATTGTAGAAACCTTCGACCACCGCCTCAACAACGTTCTGCAAACCACGTGGTACCATCTGTAAGTTGCGGCCGACGACAAACGCGATTCCGATCAGGAGGACGTCGATGATTAACGTCATGACCAGCGCGTTGGTGATCGGCAGGATGGTCGCCGCGTTGCAGAATTCACCAACGCGCTCGCCACCAATACACAACAGCGGCTCGGCTGCCGCCGAGATGTGCAGGTCCGATCGCGTCATGCGGATACCGGCAAAATAGAGCCCGAGACCCACCGCGAAGACGACCGCCAGGACGATTAAGATCCGATTGCGCATACACTCACGCTCCCGTAAACTTTGGGAAGTCTTTCACAAGGACTTTACCATATACCGCACAAAAATTCAACCTGCGAAGAGGTTGAGCCTGTGTTGCATCCGTGCGTCACGTCTGGAGTTTTCTTCGACCTGATTGCGAGTATAGCATAATGCGTTTGTACGCGCAAACAGCGGTTGAGCGATCCATATCCCTAGCAAATACGCACAGCCATATGATTGCGCCAGGCCACAAACGGCGCTACTATAGCAGCGGAAGACCGCGCAGGAAGATGAGGTAGTCATATGGCAACATCGCTAGTGGATCAGCTGATCAGCAGTCTCGGCCCGGATGGTATCCGCATGATCGGGCAGCAGCTTGGTGTCGATGAGCAGACAGCGCAGACGAGCGTCGGGCTCGGCATTCCCGTATTGCTCTCGGCGCTGGCAAACAATGCCGAGCGCCCTGAAGGTGCCGCTGCGCTCACCACCGCGCTCACGAAAGACCACGACGGCAGCATCTTCGACAATGTGCTCGGCGCACTGCTTGGCGGCGCACAGCCCTCAAACCCGGCGGCGCAAGACAGTGACAAGATCCTCGGCCATGTGCTGGGCGATCAGCGCAGTCGCGTCGAGAGTTCGATCTCGCAGAGCTCGGGTATCGATGGCGGGAAGCTGCTGCTGTTGCTCGCGCCACTGGTACTCGGCGCGCTCGGCAGCCAGCAACGCCAGCAAGGCCTGGACGCCGATGGCGTGGCGGGTTCGTTGCGCAAGGAACGCCGCCAGCTCGAGGAGCAAAACAGCGATATGATGGGCGGTATCAGTAGCATGCTCGATTCAAACAAAGATGGCAGCATCATTGATGAGGTGCTCGGGATGCTCGGGCGCGTGTTTGGTGGGCGACGGTAAGGCCAATTGAGCATTGAACATGGAGGATTGCGACCGCAAGGCATGCTCAATGCTCAATGCTCAATGCTCCAATCGCCACCTCCACCGCCGCGGCCAGGCGCTCGTCAGGTACATCAACACGCACGTCGAGCGCCTCAACCACGCCGACAAACAGCCGCAGCCGCCGCAGCCGCCGCTCCTGTGTAGTGTCAAGTGCCCCGGCGCTGGCGTATCCTTCGGCAATGCCTTCGCGAAACGCCACCGGCTGCCGCGGCGAGAGACCACAGGCCAGATCGTAGAGCGGATCACCCCCGATCGGGGCGCTGGGGCGCAGGAGTGCCTCGACCCGTGGAGCCTGCTCACCGCTCACCAGCACCCGCTCGGGCGTAATCGCACCGTGTAGCACATGTGGCGCGGCGATCACCAGATCAGCGTGCATGATCGTAGCGCAATTGAAGCGCTCGGCCAGATCGGTACCGATGACGGCGGCGAGCCGCGCGCGCCCGCCCGCCAACCGCAAACGCTGTTCCAACGCGCTCGCCCAGCGCTCGGCCCAGCGCCCACGCGCAGATGGCGCACCGTATCCCGCTACGGGCAACTGATGGATCCGCCGTAACATCTGGCCGACGCGACGCGCTGCCAGCCGCAGCAGCGCCGGATCCTGCACACGATCCAGCGTATGTCCAGCGAGATATCCTTCGAGCGCCCACGCCAGCGGGATGATCCCGCCACTCGGATCGTGCGCTACTAGCCGTGCCGCCACCGGCTCACGCAAAACCGCCACCGCGCGCAGGAATGTGGCGTGTGTGAGGAGATCGCCTTCGGGTGCGAAGACAATCACCGCATTCTGGAGCGGCAAAGTCAGTTTGACACTCACGCGGTCGGGAAATATATCGAGTAGCGTCGTCCGCATTGGCCGCAGGTTCTGGTGCTTCAGCACCGCTGATACATACGCATCGAGCTGCGCAAGCACCCGGCCAACGGCCGCAGCACCAGGTTGCATGGCCTCAGCCGCCGTCAGATCACGGCTCAGACCAGTGACCGCGATCGTCATCGCAAACCCAGCCGGTACACGCGGCGCGCATTATCTGCCCAAAATGCCACGCGTGCGGTGCTGCTCAGTTCGCCGATCAGCAGATCGAGTGTCTCGACCCAGCGTCGGTATTCGGTAGCAAGCAACGCCACTGGCCAATCACCGCCAAACAGCACGCGTTCGGGGCCAAAGCTTTCGATCGCATGCGCGATGTAGGGTGCGAGGTCAGCGTGCGTCCAGCTGTGCAGGTCGGCTTCGGTGGCCACGCCACTGATTTTGCAGACGACATTTGGCAGCGCGGCGAGCGCGCGCAGATCGGCACGCCACGGGTCGAGATCACCATTACGGATCGCAGGTTTGCCGATATGATCGAGCACAAAGCGCACCTGGGGCAGGCGGCGCACCAGTTCGGTCGCCGCCGGGAGTTGTGGCGCACGGATACATAGATCAAAGACCCAGTCGCGTTCGGCGAGCAGCGCCACTCCGGCGACGAAATCAGGCGCGAGGCAAATCTGGCTATCGCCGTCGTCTTGAATGATGCGCCGCACACCACAGACGCGCGGCACATCGGCGAGCGCATCTAGATAACTGCGCGCGCGCACGCCATCTTCGAGCGGCGCATAGGCGACGATGCCCTGCACGCGCGTTGCATCGAGCGCAGCGATTTCGCGCGCTTCTACCAGCGCGTAGGCGGGAGCGACACCGACCTGGACGTAGACCGCGCCGACAACGGGCAAACCGGTGGTGTGCGCGTCAAAATCAGCGAGCGTGTAGGCGCGATTGAGCACCGGATCCCCCACGACCCAGTCGATCGGTAGCCGCTGCGGATCCCACAGATGCAGATGGGCATCGATGATCGGGCATTCTGGCACAGCTTTCCTCCGTTGTAGCCGCATTGCTCCATTGTACATGCAGTACGCACAGCTGCAACACGGCGCTAGCTGCTGCGACGCGCGGGCAACGCGGGTGCGGGCGTGCGCAACACGACGAGCGCGTACCCGGCCGCCAGAATCCCGGCAAAGGCGAACCACTGCAACGCATAACCCAGATGTGAGCCGATCCCCAACTCCTCGATCACTGCGGGTTGCGGCAACTGCTCGGGCGTACCTGGCTGTGGCTGGATCTGGATCACCAGTGGCCAGAGTGTATGGCCGCTCTGTGCACCGATCGCCGTTGTATCTGCGCGAAACCATGCGACACGACGTGATGTGCCCGCCGCCAGCGGCGGCTCAGCCGGCCCGGACGTGAGAATCGGGACGCGCACTACGCCCGCCACCGTCACCTCGCCGACAGGAGGAGCAAACGCCGCCAGTTGCCCATCTGTCGTGGCATTTTGTGGCAACCAGCCACGATCGATCAGGACAGCCTTGCCGTCTGCCAGCACAAGCGGTGTGAGCACGTGGAAACCAGTGATGCCACGAAACTCACGGTTGCGTAGCAATACTTGATTTGCACCGTCGTAGCGCCCGCGAACCAGCACCGGCTGGTATGCAAGTGGCTCCGGATTGGCAGGTGCCACGCGCAACGGGAGCGGTGCCCGTGCCATACCTGCCACAATCGTGGCATTGAGCACCTGACGTTCGCCGTGGCGCCGCAGTTGCCACACACCAAGAAAACACAACGCCACACATCCGGCGATAGTCAAGACGGTGTACAGCAGTTGTATACCACGAAAAAGTGTCGAGAACGGTTTCATGTGTGCATGATATCACAAAGAATACTACATAGCAGCCAGTGTATACTTCTTCAACTCAGGAGAATCTCATCTGTCAGGAACGTGTCAAGTTTGTAATTTCTTGGTAATATGGTTCTATATACTTTGCACTAGTGAGTCGCGTACAGTCAACGTGCAAGTTGGCGCAGCGTTTGTTGTGCCAGTGAGGGGTGGGTATGAATATTCTCGTCGCTGATGATGACCTAGCGAGCGTCAAGTTGACCGCATTCCTGCTCGAAGATGCTGGCTATCGAGTGCTACGCGCCTACGACGGCCCGGCGATCATGCAGGCTGTCGAACAGAATCAACCCGACCTGGTGTTGCTCGATGTAACGATGCCAAAGGTCAACGGGTTTGATATCTGCCGCCAGATCCGGCGCACATCGGATGTGCCGATCATTTTTATCTCGGGCAATGGGCAACTTGCCGACCGTGTGACCGGGCTTCAGATCGGTGGCGACGATTATCTCGTCAAGCCATTCGAACCAGCCGAGTTGCTGGCGCGCGTCGAGGCCGTGCTACGCCGCCGCAACAGCGAGATGGTGACGCCCGTATCGCGCATTACCCAAGGGCCGATCACACTCGATCCGATCGAGCACCGGGTCATGTTTAGTGATGGCAAGTCGACGGTACTGACGCCAATCGAATTTCGCCTGTTGTATTACATGATGCAAAACGCCGGTCGCGTCCTCAACACCAGCCAGATTTTGAGCAAAGTTTGGGGCTACGATTACGAAGGCGAGAGCAATCTGGTCGCGGTGTATGTCCGGCGGCTGCGCAGCAAGATTGAGCCAGAGAACGAGACACCACGCCACGTAGTCACCGTGCGCAACCTGGGCTACAAATTCGTCGGCTAACTTGCCGTGCGCCGCGCCGGGTGGTATACTTTGCGTAGCATTGAAGCAGAGAAGTAATCGCGCGGGCCTGCGCGCAGCGAGCCGGGGGTGGTGTGAGCCCGGCGGCAGGTGGCGGTGAACGGCACTGCGGAGCGGTAATCGAAGATCAAAGTGACCAGAGTTCGCTCTGGTAACTGGGGTGGAACCGCGCACGTCACGTGCGTCCCCAGGCGCAATCGATGTGCCTGGGGCTTTTTTGTGCCTCCGGCCATGGGGCAAGGAGATCACACATGCCAGCCACCACTCTCGCGCAACTTGTGTCGCTTTGCAAACGGCGCGGCTTTATCTTCCCCGGTAGCGATGTCTACGGTGGGTTGCAGGGTGTCTTCGATTTTGGCCCGCTGGGTGTCGAGCTCAAAAATAATATCATCGCCTCATGGTGGCGTACCAATGTGTACGAACGCGATGATATGGAGGGGCTCGATTCGTCAATTCTGATGAATCGGCAGGTCTGGAAGTACTCGGGCCACGAAGAAACGTTTAGCGATCCGCTGGTCGATTGTACGCACTGCAATGGCCGCTTTCGCGCCGACAGGCTCGGCGATGCGCGCTGCCTGCTCCACGGCAACAAGCGCCCGGGCGAATGCGAGGGCAAGCTCACCGAGCCACGACCGTTCAATATGATGTTTAAAACGCAGATCGGCCCGGTCGCTGATCCCGAGTCGTTTGCCTACCTGCGCCCGGAGACCGCGCAGGGCATCTTTGTCAATTTTGCCAATGTACAGACGACCACCGGCCGCAAGCTGCCATTCGGTATCGCCCAGGTCGGCAAGGCGTTTCGCAACGAGATCAATCCGCGCAACTTCCTGTTCCGGGTACGCGAATTCGATCAGATGGAGATCGAATATTTTGTGTTGCCCGGCGAAGACGAGCGCTGGCACGAACGCTGGCTCGAAGACCGACTGCGCTGGTGGGAACAGATTGGGGTGCGTCGGAGCCGGATCCAGATCCTCGATGTCCCAAAAGCCGATCTGGCGCACTATTCGAAGCGTACATTCGACCTGATGTATGACTATCCGACGCTTGGCTATGAAGAGATTGAGGGTATCGCCAGCCGCAGCGATTACGACCTTGGCTCGCATTCACGCGAGCAGGCCAGCCTCGGGCTGACCGCCAGTGTGAAGGCAAACCAGGACAGTACCGCGAAGCTGACCTACTACGATATCGAGCAAAAACGTCACGTGGTGCCATATGTCATCGAACCGTCGGCTGGCGTCGGGCGTTGCTTTCTTGCAGTGCTCGCGGAAGCCTACGATGAGGAGATGGTCAAAGCGCCGCCCGCCGAGCGGCTTGATGTGGTGCGCGAGGCGCTGGCCACGTTTGTGAAGAGTGTCGGCCGAAGTGACAAGATCGCCGCCGAACAGCGTGATGCGATTCTTGCCCAGGCCGAGACGATCGGAGCCAATCTGCCCGGCGCACTGCCGCAGATCGACATGCTGCTCGATCTGCCGGGTGCAGAATTGATCGAAGTCGGCAAGAAGCTGCGCGGCCAGGCGCAGCCGGTAGCAGATGAGTTTTTCCGCACCGTATTGCATCTGAAGCCACAGCTCGCCCCCGTGCGCGCGGCGTTCTTCCCGCTCAAACGCAACCACGAGGGTCTGGTGAGTATGGCACGTAGTTTGCGCGGCGAGATGCAGCGCGGCGGTCGGCTGCGCACCGTGTACGACGATACCGGTGCGATCGGCAAACTGTATCGGCGGCAGGACGAGATCGGCACACCATACTGCGTGACGGTCGATTTCCAGAGCCTTGAGGACGGGACGGTAACCGTGCGCGACCGCGATACGATGCAGCAGGAACGTGTGCCGCAGGCCGAACTGGCCGCATATCTCAGCAAGGAGTAGTGTGTGAAACTGCCGCTCCCCGCGATCGCCGCGCACTGGAACCTGCTGCGACGCGATATCACGTTTCTCAACCACGGCAGCTTTGGTGCGTGCCCGCAGCCGGTGTTCGAGACTTATCAGCGCTGGCAACGCGAACTCGAAATGCAGCCGGTCGAGTTTATTGCCCGCCGCCAGAATGGGCTGCTGGCAGAAGCACGCATGGCGCTCGGTGCATATCTCGGCGTCGCAGGCGATGACCTGATCTTTGCGCCAAACGTGACCCACGCGCTCAACATCGTGGCCCATTCGCTGCGGCTCGAACCAGGCGATGAGGTACTGGGCAACGACCACGAGTATGGTGCGATCGAGCGTGTATGGCGCTACCACACCGAACGCCAGGGCGCACACTATGTCAACTGCCAGTTGCCCTTGCCGCTGCACGACCCGCAGCAGATCGTCGACACGCTGTGGGCGCACGTCACGCCGCGCACGCGTGTGATCGCGGTGAGCCATATCACCTCGCCCACCGCACTGATCTTCCCGGTGACCGAGATCTGCCGCCGCGCGCGGGCGGCGGGGATCATCACCGTGGTGGATGGTGCCCATGCGCCGGGGCAAATCGCGCTGGACGCCGCCGCGATTGATGCCGATTTTTATGGTGGCAACTGCCACAAGTGGCTGTGCGCACCCAAGAGCGCCGGATTTCTGTATGCCCGCCCGGAGCATCAAGCGGCGCTGGAGCCGCTGGTGGTGAGCTGGGGCTGGCGCGCACGGGTGCCGGGCGGCGCATTGTTCCGCGAACATTTTGACTACACCGGCACCAGTGATGTGGCTGCCTACCTCAGTGTACCAGCCGCGATTGCATTCCAGCACGAACACGACTGGCCGGCCGTACGCGCGGCGTGCCACGCACTGCTGCGCGATGCGCGCGGGCGCGTTGCGGCGCTGACCGGCCTGCCGCCGATCTGCCCCGACGATGCGGCATGGTTCGGCCAGGTGGCTGCACTGCCGCTCCCGGCAGCTGTGGAGCCGCACCTTGCGCGTTTGTGTCCGGAGTTTGGCATAGAAATCCCGACCTACCGCTGGAACGAGCACCTGTTCGCGCGCGTGTCAATCCAGGCCTACAACACTCCGGCGGATGTGGATCGGCTGGTGGCGGCGGTGGCGCAGATGATGCCGCAGGCGGTGTAGGGGTAAAGCATGTGTGGGTAGCTGCGAAAGGGCTACCCACACATGCTTTACCCCTACATCCCTACTGCGGCGCGCCAAAATCCTGCGGATTGCGGTTGCTGCCATCTTCCCAGACCTCATAGTGCAGGTGCGGGCCGCTGGATTGACCGGTGCTTCCCACGTAGCCGATGATTTGCCCACGCGTGACCGCCTCGCCATTGGCAACCGCGTAGCGCGATAAGTGCGCGAATGCAGTCTTGTAGCGGTCATTCTCGATCGCCAGATAATTGCCTGCTGGCCACGTATCTGGCCGCACACGCGCCACACCGTTGTGGGTGGCATAGATCGGCGCGTCCTGCGTCGGGCCGGGCTCGGGCATACCATCACCCGTGCCGTCGATCGCCAGATCGAGCCCGCCCCAGATCGCGGCCGGTGCATGGCTGCCGACACCATACCCCTGCGTCAGCACCGTGCGCGGATCACCGAGCGGGTTACCGTAGGGTCGTTCGGTATCACCGTTGGGCGCGGCTTCGAGACCGCCTGCTGCAGCTTCGCCGCGGATCGCCGCCACCGGCGGTGCGCTGAAGACACCGCCCGCACCACCCCAACGGCTGACGGCAAGTGGCTCGGCATTTGTGCGCCACAGCAGTAGCGCCAGCCCACCGACGGCCAGCGCAATCAACATCAAGTGTGGGAGCGAGGGCCCCGGACGCTGGTCAAACATCAACCGGGGGGGCGCTGCCGCCAGGTATACACCAGATTATTGACAGTTTGTACGTACATGGGCACATTATTCTCAAATGAGGGCGCATAAATGGGGATAATCTGCTCGACGGTATGTGCGCCGCGGCCTTCAACATACTCGACTGCAATCAGTTTGTACCAATCTGCTATCCCTGTCTCCCAATCGGCATAATCACGGAAGCGGTTGAAACAGGTTGGATAGCCAGCACAGATAATGTTGCCGACATTGTGCGTCGAGCTGCCATCGGGCTTCCAACCTGCCCAACCCTCTGCAGTACCGGCTGTCGACTCGTGAATAAAGAACGCCACTGCGTACGCGGCGTCGATTCCGTAGCGTTGCCCGGCATCGATCCAGGCCTGGCCAGTGCCCGCCGCCGGCGATCCGTACGATTGCAGGATCGCGTCGATCTGCGCGCTGGTCAACGATGATGCACCAAGCACCGTGTTTTCGCCGGGCGGTGCTTCGAGCAGTACTGCCGGTGCCTCAGGCGATTGCACGACCGCACCACTGCTGCCAGCCTGCGTACCGACGATCGTTTGTACCGGTGATAAAAACATCCAGATCACCACCACGCACAGTGCGCAGAGTGGCAGCAGCAGCAACGGATTGAGCTGTACGCGTTCGACGATCGCCTGGCCGGGATAATCACGATAATACTCATCAAGCATCTCAGCGCGCACTACGTCTGCACCGCTGATACCCCGGCGTGCCACATATGGCACCTCGGGGCGCGCAGCATCGCGCGACACACGCGGCGGTGACGGTAGGGCGCGGCGTGTCGGCGTTTCGATCCGTGGTAGCGGTGGGCGTACCGCTTGCGGCGGCACGGGCGCATCCACTTCAGGCACGAGCACGGCCCGCTTCTGCATTACCTGTGGTGCAGGCACTGGCTCACGACCCTGCGCCATAATATCATCGAGCGTCAGCCGCTCACGCTGCTGCGTACCATCTGCGCGTGGCTGGCGCAGATCACGCGGGCGCTGGTTCTCTTGCAGACGATTGAGCCGACGTGCGGCGGCTGCGCGACTCTCTTCGATTGTCCGTGGCTCGCGGTCACTCGCACTCATGGCCGTACGTCCTGTAGCTGTAGGCGCTCTTCCCCCGTCGGCAGCCGAAATTGACCATCGCGGTTGAGAAATACCAGCCGCTCACGACGGATGTCGAGCAGAAGATCGACATTCCCATCGCTATCGATATCCTGCAACGCGATCGTGGCCGGCACCAGGTGCTGATCGGCACCCACAAGATACGGGCCGGTGATCGTGCGCACTCTTGCCGGGTCACCGCCCGGCAATTCGAAGATCACCACCTGCCGGTTGAGGTTGATCGCGATCAGTTGCGTTGGCAACCCGTTGCCTTCGTCATGGCCAACAAACGCTTCGAGATGATCAGTACGCGGATTGCCATATTGGAGATCATCATGCAAGATTGTTGCCCGGCGCACACCCTCGCTCAAAAGAAGATAGCTAGCCACAATCACCAACACGATTGTGCCACTGTACAGGAGCGCACGCATTACGCGCGATAATGCGGGGGACTCTTCCCAGGTACGCTGCGCTGCCTCGCTGCTTCGCTCCATGACCGCCATGACGACCTCCCTCATCCTGCTAGCCGCTGGCGCATCTGGTGCGGCGGCTGGCATGGCAACAGGCACGGTTTCGTCCACCGAAGACACAGAAACCACCTCCGCCGCAGACGACGGTGGCGCATCAACCTCAGGTTCCTGCGTCTCGGATGAAGATGTCGTCATTATATCAAAACAAATGTTCTACGTCAATAATGAAACGTATCACCATTGTGCGTTCATCCGGTGCCTGCTATCCCCACTCGTTGGGGCTCCGCGAGCGCATAATGCAGCCGTGTCGTCGCCAGCCAGGCCTCGATCGCCGCCACCGGCAGCACACCGCGCTCGGTCACGATGCCCGAGACGAGGCTGAGCGGTGTCACATCCGAGTACTGATTTGCAATCTTGAGATCACCCGGTGCGCCATCCCAGACCTCGGTGGCGGGCCAGTTGCGTTGCGCGAGTGCGCGAAACCCCGGCGGCAGAAACTTCTCGCTGCCACACAGTGTGTAGAGCGGCACACCAGCGCGCGCCGCTGCCAGCGCCAGCGGGTAGGTACCCATTTTGTTGATCAGCCCGCGCGTACTGAGCATATCGGCACCAACGAGCACCAGCTGTGCGTGTGCTACCGCCGCGATCGCGGCCATATCGACGACCAGTTGCACATCGATGCCACGGCTCGCAAGCAATTCTGCCGTCTGGCGGCCTTCGAGCAACGGCCGTGACTCAGCACAGATCACACTGAAGCGCCGCCCAGCGCGTTGTGCATGGAGCAACGCGTGCTGCACTGTGGTGCTGTTTGAAAGCGTGACAATCCGTGCGCCGTCGTTGATCAATGTGAGCGCGCTCTCAGCGACGTGATGCGCGTGGCGTCGTAGTTGCCGTTTAAAATCATCGATCGATTGCAACACTGCCTGACGCAACGCGCGCGGCGTTTCCTGCTCTTCCGTGCGCCACAGGACGTGGTTCACCAGATTGACGAGCGGTGCCATCGTCGGCTGGGCGCGAATGATCCCCCAGCCCGTCGTCAGGAGTTCATGGCGAAACGCATCAGGCGATGCCGCCTCGCCGCTCAGCGAGCGACGTTGCAGAATATCAGCCGCAATTTCGGCTACGTGAACCGCACCACTGCGCGTCTGAGCGCTGAGTTCTTCCAGCTGGCGTGCAAGCTGGGTATCCGCAGTCTGTTCAATCACCGATCGGGCCTCGCCTATCGCGAGCGCTGCCACGTGCATCATCAGGTATTGCTGGTGACGACGCGCTGCGCGAGCAAATTACGCACAAGCGCCCCGAGGCGCTCAATGCTGAATGGCTTCGCGAGGTACGGATTGCCAATTTGCGCCAACTTCGCCTGCGTCGCGGCCGTTACGGTATCACCCGTAATAAAGGCAATGCGCGTCGCCAGATCAGGATCGCGCAAGCGGACCTGCTCATACAACTCAAATCCATTCAACCCGGGCATCTTGATATCACTCAGCATCAGGTCGAACCGTCCCTGTTCGATTGCGGCGATCGCGGCCGCGCCACTCGTGACGACCAGTGGCTCGTGACCGATATCGCGCAACAACCGCGCGAGTAACTGTCCGACTGCCTCTTCATCATCAACGACGAGAACCCGACATTGTTGCACTGGTGACATCTCGACCATCGGTGGCACCTGCGGCACCGGTTCGTATCCCTCCTCCGTCTCAACCATCACCGGCAACTCGACGACCATCGTCGTGCCAGCGCCAACTTCGCTTTCGGCCCAGATCCGCCCGCCATGCTCCTGAATGATCCCGAAACAAATCGAAAGCCCGAGACCCGTCCCCTGCCCGACCGGCTTTGTTGTGTAGAATGGGTCAAAAATGCGGTTGAGCGCCTCGGCAGGGATGCCCGTGCCGGTATCGCCAACCGCGATGATCAGCGTCTGCTCCTCAACACCCGTTGCCGATGTGCGCGTACCATCACTGGTGCGCAGCGTGAGTATTCCCGGCCCGCCACGCTCGACCATCGCTTGCTGCGCGTTGTTGATCAGATTAAGAAATACCTGCTGGAGCTGGAACGGGTCAGCGACCGTCGCGGCGAGTGCGGTGCCAAATTGCTGCACGACGCGGACATTATCGACGCGCAATTGGTAGGCGCGCAAGTTGAGGGTGCTACGCAAGACCTCGTTGACGTCCGTCGCCATCCGCTCAGGTTTGTGCTCGCGTGCGAAGACAAGCAAATTCTGCACGATCCGCGCGGCGCGCTCAGCTTGCATGCCAATATGCCGCAGATCATCGAGCGCTGCCGCAGGCAGATTGTTGTCGCGCAGCATCAGCTGTGTATACCCCGAAATGCTCGTCAGCGGATTATTGACCTCGTGCGCGACGCCAGCAACCAACTGGCCGATCGCCGAGAGCTTCTCGGAGCGAATCAACTGCTCTTCGAGCTTGCGCCGATCGGTTAGATCGCGCGCGATACAATGCACCGCCAGCGCGCTCGGGCCTTCCTGGACGCGCCGTGCGCTAATCTCGAGTACGACCAGATCGCCGCTCAGGTTTGTCAGAGACATGACAAACGGCGGCACATCACGCCCGCGCAAGACTTCGCCGAACGAGCGCAGCGCGCGCTCACGCTCAGCCGCCACCACCAGTAATCGCAGCGGCTGGCCGAGCAACGCGTGCTCCTCACGGCCCAATCGATCGAGACAGGCCGCATTCACACTGGTAAATGCGAGCTGTACATCCAGCGTGAAAATCAGATCGTGTGCGTGGGCAAACAGATTGCGATAGCGTTCTTCGTCTCGCAGCGCACGCTGATACAACCGCACATTCTCGATCGCGATCGCGGCATAATCGGCGAGCGCTGAGAGCAGATACTGATCGTTTTCGCTAAAAATACGATCGGACTGTCGATTATCCACCGAGAGCACGCCGATTACGTCGCTGCCGACGATCAACGGCACTTGCAAGATCGCCCGTACCAGAAAGCCAGTCTTGATCTTGACCTGAATATTACGCCCGTTTTGATCGACACGCATCGGCTTGCCCGTGCGAATCACCTGACCAGCGATCGTATTGTCGATCGGCGTGCGCTCCAGATGTGCACGCTGATCGCCGATATTCTTGGCTGCACGCAGTAAAAGTTCATCGCCATCGGGTGAGCGCAACAACAGAAAGCCTTCTTCTGCGCGGGTAATATACACGCTCGCCTCGACGATTCGCACCAGCAGTTCGTCCTGGTCGAGCAGCGCACTCACCGATTTCCCGATCGAATAGAGCACCGTCAACTCCTGCACCTTCTGGCGCAGCGTCTTGGTTAGCTGATCTTTCTCGCGCGTCAGGCGTCGTTCGCGCAGCGCCTGGTCGATCACCATTTGCGCTTCAGCTTCGCTGAACGGCTTGATCAGATAGTTGCGTGCACCAAGCCGGAATGCCTCGACAGCAATTGCCTCGCTACCGTGTGCCGTCATTAGGATCACGGGCACATCGTGACCCTCCTGCGCTATCAGGCGCAAGAGATCAAGCCCACTGATATCGGGTAGTTGGAGATCAAGCAATATCAGATCGGGTAGATGCTGGCGCAAACGCGCAAGTCCCTGCCGCCCGGTATTTGCAATCACCGAGTTGAAGCCAAGCTCGGGCAACACAAATTCTGAGAGCATGGAGCAGATCTGCAGACTATCGTCGATAATGAGAATTTCTTCCACAGGTCTTTTGCCTAAAGCCGCAGCGATGCGCTGCGAAGTAGTACGGCACACATCAGATCATCCGTGTATCATTATACCGCAGCCACCGCCGTTCGCAATGTGTATCTTCTGTCAAACTATACTCTTAGCCAATGCTTACCTCTATTTCACATCAGCCTCACCTCGTGCAGCCATACTACGCTAAGGAGAACCAGTATACGAAAGGTAACATGTACGATGAGTAATCGTTTTCGAATCATAATTGCGAGTGTGTTGGTCTGTACGCTTGCGCTTGGCACACTGCTTGGCGCAGCAGCAGGCGGGATGGCCGGCTTTTATTTTGCCAGTCGCCAGAGCGCAGCCGCCACGTCGGTTGTGAATGCGCCAACACGCGCTGTTGTCGATCGTGCAGCACAGCCCGCAACGCTGCCCACGCCACCGCCCGCTGCACCGGTGAGTGGTGCGTCTGCGACGGTCGTCACGGTTGTCCAACGCACGACACCCGCAGTTGTCACGGTCATCAATGATCTGGCAGCAGATGCCATCCCCGACGGGTCATTTGGCGGCCAGACGCCGCGATCGAGCGGCAGCGGTGTCATCATTGACGAGCAAGGGTATATCATCACAAACAATCACGTGATCGAGGGGAATAAGTCGCTCGCGGTGATCTTTGCCGATGGCCGCCGTAGCGAGGCACGCCTCGTTGGTACGGATCCGCTGATGGATCTGGCGGTACTCAAAGTCGAGGGCGCGGTGCCCGGCTTTGCGCCGCTGGGTGACTCGGGTACACTCCAGCCGGGCGAGACGGTCATCGCGGTGGGTAGCCCGCTCGGCGATTTCCGCAATTCGGTCACGGTCGGTGTCGTCAGTGCGCTCAATCGCACGCTTGGTGGTGATGCCCCCGAAGGATTGATCCAGACTGATGCAGCGATCAACCGCGGGAACAGTGGTGGGCCGCTCTTCAATCTGCGCGGCGAAGTGATCGGGATCAACACGCTAGTGGTACGCGGCAATGATACGGGCAGCGGTGTCGTCGCCGAAGGGCTTGGCTTTGCAGTGCCGAGCGCTACCGTGCGGCGCGTGAGCGAGCAACTGATCGCGACCGGTCGGGTCTCGTACCCGTTCCTCGGTATCAACTTCCAAACAATTGATTCGCAGGCAGCAGTAGATAACGACTTGCCGGTCACCCATGGCGCGCTGATCGTGGGGTTGCAGCCAGACGGCCCGGCGGCCGCGGCAGGGATGCAGCAGGGCGATATCATCACCGCGATTGAGCAGACGCGCGTGGGTAAAGATAGAACCCTGCGGGCGCTGTTGCTCGATTTTGCACCGGGCGAGACGGTGCAACTCGATGTATTGCGCGACGGCAAGACGATCAGCCTCGATGTGACCCTGATCGAGCGACCGACGGAATAAGCAGTTATGGGCGATGTAGGGGAGGCGCGATCCGCCCCTACATCGCCCGCAAATCCACCGCCAGCGCAAATGGATCCTCAGTCATACTTGGCGACGTTGGCGGCTGTCACACAATACTTGCCCTGCACCCGGCCAAAGCGGTCGGCCGTCGTCAGGGTCAGCGGGTGTGCAAAGAAATCATCCGCGCCGAGTTCGGCTGCGATCCACGCGTCGATTGCCGCATCGCCGC
>JAYUYF010000644.1:0-7594 GCA_043752605.1 Roseiflexaceae bacterium | reverse complement strand
AAGCTATACTCTTCAGGTTCACTCTTGAGCAGCCAGTAGCGCATCAGTCATCTCCTTCCGCTGGCTCAATCACAAGCGTTGTCGAGCCAATGTTGAGTTTTGTGCCCGCCGTCACCTGCGTTGTGTCGTTGTGCAGCTGCTGCTCACGCTCGCCGGGCCGCGTGACGCGTGTGCCATTTTTACTCATATCGCGCAGCATGATCGTCTCATCGTCGAGGCAGGTGAGCGTCGCATGATCGGTCGAAATGAGATCGTCGTCGGTGCAGGTAATCCGATGTTCATAACGGCGTGGCGAACGGCGGCGGCCGAGGATTGTTTCGCCCTCGTACAACGGTACAATGCCGCCGTGGGCCAGCCGAAGCTGGAATTGAGCCGGCATCAGCGGGAAGAGAAATCGTGCACCATCGTGCCATAGGCGTGCAGCAAATGCGTGATCGAGTGGCCAGTTGCCCGGTGTCTCCGCGCGCGCATCACCCACGGCAAGCATGGTCATGCCGACGAGCTCATCAAAGCCAAGAATCTTGACGCGCGCGCGATGATCATCGATATCGAGCGTGATCTCGCTCTCGGCGGCGAGCGTCGGCGTGATCACGATCGCCGCGATCGCGGCCGCGTGCGCGCCGGGTAATGCGGCGCACAGCATCGCGCGCTGCTGCTGTGCGAATGCTGTCAGTGTGGTGCTAGCGGCTTCCTCGGCGAATGTCTGCTGGTCACGCAACAATCCGGTCAGTAGTAGCCCGGGTGCAATGATCGCGAGATCGATTGGTAGCGTGCCCACCAGTCCAAATCCGATCATAATTGACGCTTGTACTGGTTTGAGACCAGCGATAAGATCGACCGCGCGTTCGCGTAGTGCCAGCCGCTCCTGCACCGTCGGCGGAGTAGAACCCAGATAAATGCGTGCGCCCATATGTATCCTTTATTACGATGCCTGAATCATATACGAGCGTCTGTCGCAATGCAAATCGTGTATGGGGCGTGCTATACTCCATGTGGCGGCGCATAAATGCGAGGTGCGTGTGGCGAGTCCAATTCGACCTGATGACTGGGAACGGCTATTTGCCGTCAATGCCCCCCGCCGCGGCGGACCACTGGCAGCGCTCGGCTATATGCTCATCGCGTGCTTCGTGCTTGGTGCCGTGGCTGCGGCGGCGATCTACTTCTTCTCGGTACGTGCAGCGAGCGATGCGCGCTTCTACGCCACTGCCACCGCTTTCGCACGCGATGTAGCTCCCGGCCTGACGGCGACCGCCGCCGCGCCCACGGCTACGCCCGTCCCCGCTGCGACGGTCGCTCCCACGCCGACGGTAGCCGTGGTAACCCAACCGATCCTGCGCGGCGGGAACATGCGCAGTGCGCCGCGCGTCGTCAACGAGACGCTGCTTGGCTTGCTCTGGCCGGGTGATACCGTGCAGATGCTCGAAGGACTCGATAGCGAGGGTACGAGCTGGTTTCGCGTACGCGTCGTCAGCGCCGCCGCTGATCGGCCTGCTGCGGGTGTGGCACCGGGCACCGAAGGCTGGATCGCGATCGTGTTGCTCAGCCCGCCCTGACGGCAAAATCGGCACCGGCCTGACCCATCCTCCCCGTTGCACGACCAGCAAAATGCTTGCGCACAACAGGACATCCGGCATCTAGGCGCGCCCCCCCGCCTGGGTCTATACTCGCTCTATCACGACCGAGGTCGGTCGGCCGCAATCGATGGAGCCAAGTTATGAACCAGCCCGAACACAGCCCGCCGGCCAACCGCGTTGCGATTATCGGCGCACTCACGCATCAAGTGCGGCGCGGTGTCAGTATCCCGGTGCTCAACCGCCGTAACGATGTCGCTGGTTTTGAGTTGAGCGTGCTCGTGCAGGTACCCGCGCCGTTTGGCGGCACACAGGCGCTGGCGGTCGAGGTCTATGACCATATCCCCGGTGCCGGGCTCCTCGCGCAGATGCCGGACGGTGGGATGCTGGCGATCGATGCACACCTGGAATGGCGGCGACCGGCGATCAGCGATGAAGACCCCAGCCCGCGCGGCGAGTTGCTGGTCTGCGCCGATGCGATTCGGCAGCCAGACGCGGGTGAGCAGCCGGGTTGTGATATCTGGCTCGCGGGTATCGTCAGCCCCGAGTTACACTTCAACTCGCACCGGCAGCGTGGCAACATTAGCCTCGCGCATACGACCGTCGCGATCACCTTTACGATCGCGCGCACCGGGCGGTACACCCTGCTGACGCAGAGTATGCGTGTGCCGGTGGTTGTTCCGGTCGAGCATCCACACGCGGCATTGTTGTTACGCGGTGGCAATCGTGTCGCCGTCGAGGGGCTGATCGAGCGCTTTCTGGCACCACGTGATAAGCCGGGTGTCGCGCGCGAACTGGCGCTCGCCGATGCCTGGTGGGAGATTGAGCGCACACGGCTCACCGCCGAGAGTGGCAATCTCGAGCAGGGGCTCCAGCGCTACCAGCGGCGGCGGCGTGCGGCGGGCAACATCACGCGTACGCGCGTGATCGCCGGCGCGGTGAGTCTCCTCGAGGGCGCACCACGCCCGCTCAGTGAAGCGCGCGCGGGAGCGATGATCCAACCCTGAGGGGTATCCGGCGGTCGGCCGTGTCTGGCCGCCGTACGACCACCCGCCGCACGCCGCCTCGTGTCTCTACGCGACGCACCACTGCGGCCGGTGATAGATCGCCGGTCGGGCGCGATCGGCCAGCGGGTTTCCTGCTGACTGTCCTGTACACGCCAGATACCTACACCGACATCCACGTGGCAATTGCTACACGGAGCGGCTCTGCACGGCGCAAGATGCCGTGTGGCTCAGCACTCAGAACGCGGCGTATGCCGCATTGTTCACCATCGCGTCGCAATTTGCGGCATCCCGGCGCGATGTGCGTTCGCCAGACGGCAAGCTCTGGACCCAGGTTGGGGACACACCATCATCGATGGTTGTCCCCACCTGCAGGAGACAACTATTGCTGATGCGCGGTGTCCTCTTTTGCAAAAAGAGGAAACATACCATGATCAGCAATGGAATCAATCTCCCGCAGGGGGTGCCAACGCGTGTCGTATACGGCATCGCAGATCGCAGCATCACCATCGCCTTTCAGACAGGCAAACCCAACGACTTCTTCGAGATCATGTGCCACGGCAACTGGCAGGCCAACGGCAACGGGTTCCCATTCGCGGCGGCAACGCCGATCCTCGCCGCTGGCGAACGGGCTCGTCCTGCCCCTGCTGCCGATCTGGCCGCATTCATTCTGGCTCAGCCAGGGTTCGTCGGTCAGACGGTTCGTCTCGCGATGTGTCGCGTGGGGACGGATGTCGAGTATGTTGGCAAGGTCGCTGATATCCTTGGCGTTCACGTCATCGCGGCGACACGTCGCCTTGAGGGCGGTTCTGCGTTCGCAGATTTTCGTCATTACGATGATCGCGGCCGCTGGGTCGATGTCTCTCCACAAGTTTGCAAAGCCGATCAGCACCGCGCTGCGGCCCGCAAACGCTTCGGCTAACACAAACGGCACCATTGCCCTCACGGGTGGTGGTGCCGTCTGTGCGTGCCCAGGGATAGGTGTATTATGGCTCGGCCTGCGCGACATGCGCGTCGGCAACTTCGGTCTCGCCGAGTGACCAGCGCAACTCCGCAACCCGCGTGCGCAGCAATGCCCGATGACTCACCGCGCAGCGCGGCAGCAGCGCCTCGACACTGCGGATCGTCAATTGGGCCTCAGCCTCGCGCCGCTGGCCGATCAGATGATCAGCCAGCGCGCAGCGGAGTGTTGCTTCAATATGCGGCTGTGGATCGGCAACCAGTCCTGCACGAAGATGCGCTTCGATCTGGAGTGGATCGCTGTTGATGCCGCGCTCGGCCTGCGCCAGGTGAAGAAATGCGACCGGATTCTTTGCATCGAGCTTGATCGCGCGCCGCGCCTCAGCCGCCGCCTCGCGGAGCCGCCCCTGATCCAGCAGCGCGCCGCTCAGCGCCGCTGAGAGCGATGGCTGATGATCGCTGAGCACGAGGGCGCGCCGCAAGAGACGCTCGGCACCCGCTGCATCGCCACGTAGCAACAACAATGCGCCGCTAAACTTGAGCGCATCGATCGAGAATGGATTTAGCCACAACCCGGCCCGCAAACAGATATCCGCAAGCTGGTATCTGTTCATCATGAGCGCTGCATTGCCGAGGTAGAGCGACAAGACACGCGCTGCGAAAAAGATCGCCACTGCAATGATCGCGATGCTCACCGGGCCGCTCGCCCCCGGTATTACCAGACAGGTGAGCAGAACCGCCGTCAGCACCGCCTCCGGGTTTTGTGCCGCCGCACTGCGCACCTGCGTGCGCCAGTTTGGAGCCACTTCTTGCATAACTGCCATAGGCCACCTTCTTGCTGATACGACGTTATACATCTATCATAGCAATATCTTGTGACAGGTAGCGTCACAATTTTGCGCGCATACTCGACATTTTCGCAATTGGCGAACATCTGAGCGCTACGGACGCAAGGAGTATGCCGCGAGCTTTCATGCACTACCGGATTATGGTAGGATCTCAAGCTATGGCACACAATATGATCACGATCCGCGGCGCGCGGCAACACAACTTAAAGAATATCGATGTTGATATCCCGCGTGACCGGCTGGTGGTGATCACTGGCGTCTCGGGTAGTGGTAAATCGACGCTGGCGTTCGACACGATCTTCGCCGAGGGGCAGCGCCGCTATGTCGAATCGCTCTCGGCTTATGCGCAGCAGATCCTCGGGCGGCTGGATCGCCCGGAAGTCGATTTGATCGATGGGCTCTCGCCGGCGATCGCGATCGACCAGAAAACGGTGGCGCGCAATCCGCGCTCGACGGTCGGCACGATCACTGAGATCTATGATGTGCTGCGATTGTTGTTTGCGCGCTGTGGGCGGCCGCATTGCCCGCACTGCGGGCGGCCACTGGCGCGTCACAGCGTCCAGCAGATGGTCGATGCGGTACTGGCGTTGCCGCCGGGCAGCCGGGTTTTGCTGCTGGCACCGCTGGCGCGCGAGCGGCGCGGTGATCTGACACCGCTGCTGGATGAGGCGCGCCGCGCCGGGTTTGTGCGCGTGCAGATCGATGGCGCGGTCGTCGATCTCAGCGATGCTGCAGCCACCGCCGACCGGCGCGCCCACGATCTCGATGTGGTGGTGGATCGGCTGGTGGTGCGCGCGGCAGACCCGGCCGCCGAGACGCCCGAGCGCGTGCGCGTGACCGATTCGGTCGAAACTGCGCTCAAGGCGGGTGGTGGTGTGCTGATCGCGCAGATCGTCGCTGGCGCAGCGCATACTTTCTCCCAGCAGTACCGCTGCCCCGAACATGGGCTGGTGGGTGTTGGCGCGCTCGAGCCGCGCGATTTCTCGTTCAATACCCCGGCTGGTGCGTGCCAGACCTGCGATGGCCTCGGCACCGTACACGAGATCGACCCCGACCTGGTGCTGCCCGATCGGGGTCTGCCGCTCGATGCGGCTGCGCTCGCGCCGTGGGCCGATCTCAGCCCTGCGCGGCGGCGTGTTGCCGATACGTTGCTGGCCGGGCTTGTGGCGCACAGCGGCGCGCGCGCGGGCAGTGTGGTGCGCGACCTGCCCACCGAGCTGGTGGCGCTGGTGTTGTACGGTAGCAATGGTGAGCCACTGCCGCTGCAAATGCTGGTCAAAAACGTGGTGCAGGTGCGTGATGAACCGTTTGAAGGTGTGATCCCCGAGTTGCGCCGCCGCCTGGCTGCGGCAAAAACGGATGAAGAGCGTGGTGCGGTGGAGCAGTACACGACGATCCGCAGCTGCCCGGCGTGTGGCGGCGCGCGGTTGCGCCCCGAGTTGCTGGCGGTCACCGTCACTGGCGAATCGATCGGCAGTGTTGCCGCGCGCACTGCGGCCGCCGCCTTGCAATGGGCAGATTCGCTGCTCGACGAAGCCGCCGGGCTGACGCCGCGCGAGCTGCTGATCGCGCGCCCAATCGCTGCCGAACTGCGCGGCCGGTTGCAATTTTTGGTCGAAGTTGGCCTACCGTACATGACGCTCGACCGCGCTGCAACGACGCTTTCGGGTGGTGAGGCGCAGCGCATCCGGCTGGCGACGCAGATCGGCACCGGTATCTCGGGTGTGCTGTATATCCTCGATGAGCCAAGTATCGGGCTCCATCCGCACGACCATAGCCGATTGCTCGGTACGATCCACCAGCTGCGTGATCGTGGTAACTCGGTGATCGTCGTGGAGCACGATGAGGAGACGATCCGCGCCGCCGACTGGCTGATCGACATTGGCCCCGGCGCGGGTGATGCGGGGGGCGAGCTGCTGGCATCTGGCCCGATCGCCACAATTATGGCCGCGCCACGCTCGATCACGGGTGATTATCTGGCCGGGCGGCGTGCGATCATCACGCCCACGCGGCGGCGCGGCGGCAACGGCAAGACACTCCAGATCATCGGTGCGCGCGCGCACAACCTGCGTGGCATCACCGTCAGCCTGCCGCTCGGCGCGCTGACTGCGGTGACGGGCGTCTCGGGCAGTGGTAAATCGACGCTGGTGAATGATACGCTGCTGGCGTATCTGCTGCGGCGTTTGCACGGTGCCAAACTGCGGCCGGGCGCGCACGATGCGGTACTCGGCAGCGAGCATCTGGACAAGGTGATAGCGATCGACCAGGCACCGCTCGGCCGGACGCCGCGCAGCAATCCGGCCACCGCAGCGCGCGTCTTCGACCCGATCCGGCAACTCTTTGCCGCCACCAATGAGGCGCGGGTGCGCGGCTACGATGCTGGTCGTTTCTCGTTCAATGTGGTGGGTGGGCGCTGCGAACACTGCCGCGGCGAGGGTGTGATGCAGATCGAAATGCAATTTTTGCCCAATCTGTATGTGCCATGCGAGGTGTGCGGTGGTGCGCGCTACAACCGCGAGACGCTCGATATTCGCTACCGTGGCCGGACGATCGCGGATGTGCTGGCGATGACCGCCGCCGAAGCCGCGACGTTCTTTGAGCGTGTGCCGCAGGTGGCCGAGCGGTTGACCGCGCTCGTCGATGTCGGGGTCGGCTATCTCCGTCTGGGCCAGCCCGCTACCACGCTCTCGGGCGGTGAGGCGCAGCGCATCCGGCTCGCCAGCGAACTCGGCCGCCGCGCCACCGGCCGCACGCTGTATGTGTTTGATGAGCCGACCACCGGGCTGCACTTTGCCGATGTCGCGCGCCTGATCGCGGTGATCCAGCGGCTGGTTGATGCGGGCAACACCGCGATCGTGATCGAACACAATCTTGATGTGATCCGCTGTGCCGATTACATCATCGATATGGGGCCAGACGGCGGCGTGGGTGGCGGCACGGTGGTGGCCAGCGGCACCCCCGAACAGGTGGCAGGCGTCGCTGGCTCGTACACCGGGCGCTATTTGCGGGCGGCGCTGGGCAGTGACCGGGTGACCGGGTGACCAGATGGGAGGCGCGCAGCTGCAGGGTGGCAATTATGCACGTGATTTGCCTGGTACTCAGCAAAGGGTGAGTACGTAGGAGATTTGTCGATGACATACCGATCCGAACCGATATCAATGTGGTTTGACCGCCGCATCGTGCTGCGCGCCTCACCGATCCACGGCACCGG
>JAYUYF010000643.1:0-3059 GCA_043752605.1 Roseiflexaceae bacterium | reverse complement strand
CGCGGCTCCAGTGGCCAGCCGGGCAATCGCAGACCAGTACGCCGCCCACCGGGCGCACGGTGTAGTGCGTGGTCGGGTGGCTCGCGCTCATCACCACGTAGCTGCCATCGGTCTGCCGCGCCGGGCTATGGTGCGCCAGGAGCAGCCGCGCCGCACGTTCGAAGGCATTCGCCTGGCGCAGATCGCCGTGTGCCAGGCACAGCCCGCTCTGCTGGGCGGCGCGCACCGCGAGGTCGGTGGTGTCAGGGGTCATACGTCGTGTTCGCATCATTCACTCGTGCTTTTATCTACAATCTCGCTGCGCGTTTGCTCCGCACTACAAGTGTAGTATAGCCGATTGGAACGCCAGAAACGCTAGATCTGTGTATGAGACCTTAAGCGTCTGCGCGCTCGGCGATCACCTGCTCCACCAGATCGGCGAGCTCGTCGACGCGCGCGTGTAGCGCGGTCATATCGCTGCGGCTGAGCACACTGCTGGCGCTCGCACTATTGGCGCTGCTGAGCAGCAACGTCTCGATCCGGTCGGCGGCGAGCGCATCGAGCGTCCCGGCTTCGCGCAGCCGCGCGATGCGCTCGCCGATCAGCATATCGACGACGTGCTCACCGCCCAGCATCGTGATGAGCGAACGTTGGAGGTCGCTCAGCCGGTCACTGCCCGAACGGATCATCTCGGCGATCACACCCACCGGTAATGGCTCGATCGTGCGCGGCGCGAGTGCGACCTGCGCCAGCACAGCGGCGGTGATATCCTCGCCGCTGTCGTTCTCGATCACTTGCACCTGCTCGCCCGCACGCACCAGATCGGCCACACCTTCGAGCGTGATATAACGCTTGCGATTGATATGGTACAGCTTGCGGTTAGCGTATTTCTTGATGACGTTCACAGCGGCTCCTGTCTGGTGTCCTGCAAGTATAACACGCTGCGTTACCCTGCGAATGACCGGGTGACACGTGACCGGGTGATGATATCGCAGCCTGTCACCTGGTCACCCGTTCATGCCCCCAGCCGCACCAGCGTCTGGAGCGGGCGCGGCACCAGCAGCGCCGCAATCTGCGCGCCGGGCGCGATGCCAAACGCCTGGCGTGCGAGATGCTCGGCAATGGCGAGCCCCTGGTCGAGCGTATTAGCGGGGATCATATGGCAGGCGCGCACCACATCCGGATGTGCAGCACCCACTACGATCAGCGGGTGGCGCACCAGCACCTGCGCCATGATAAATGCGCGCTGCCCACCACCGGGGAAGCCGTCGCGCCGCAGCTGGTCGATCAGCACTTGGGGGGCACTGCCGCTCAGCAGCCGCAAAAACGCCTGCTCGCCCGCGCCATCACCCGCGCCCTCAGGGATCGGCGCGATCAGCACAATCGGCGCGCCGGGCAACAGCGCGCTGCCCTCGCATAATGCAAGGTAGCTGGCCGCGCGGCTGGCCTGGTACAAATTCACACCTTTTGGCCCGCTAGCATCGGCGATCACCAGCTGTGCCGGCCGCGCCACGCGCACCTCGCAGGCCAGCCGCGCCGTCGCCATCAACGCGTCGTGTACCGCATCGGGCGCACCGGCCAGCACACGCACCGGCACGGCACGCGCGTCGAGCAGCGTGTTTACCACAAATCGCAGGCCGACGCGCGCCCCGGCAGCGCGGACAAATTGCTGGAACGGGTTGCCCGCCACACTGCCAAGCGCCACCCCCGGCCGGTCGAGCATCGCTATCCCGTGGGTGGCCGCGATCGTCGCCGCACCGCCACAGCCGATCGCCACGGTCTTGCTGCCACCCGAGAACCCGGCGTACTGGTGCGGCTCCACTACGCCGGTGGCCAACAGCAGATCGGCTTCGACACAGCGCCGGTTGACGACGACCGGAATGTCATTGACCTCGCCCAGATCCACGAGTTGTGTCGGGTCGCTCGCATCGTGATCGACGATCGCATACTCCGCGCAGATCGCCGCACCCAGCTTGGCCAGGCGCTCAGCGCGGGTCGACGGCCGGTGCAGGCCCACCGCGCACAAGAGCGTGATAGCATCGCGCCCCACACCGCACGCGCGCAATTCGCGCAGCAGCGCACCCACCAGGAGTTCGTCCGGGCAGGCGCGCGTCGCATCGGTAAACGCAATCACGACGCGCATGCCGGGCTGTGCCAGCGTGCGTAATTCACGCAAATCAAAGGTTGGATCGGGATCGGGCACGGCGGCAGGAGTGGCAATCGTCAGATCGAGTGAAGCGGGCAGCACGGCAAGATCGATCACGCGTCCTCCCAATCGATCAGCACATAGATCGCGTCGCCGTCGAGTTCGACCGGGTAGACCGGCACACGAATGCCGACCGGCGGTACCAGCGCTTTGCCCGTGCGGACGCTGTAGGTCCAGCCGTGCCACGGGCAGGCCACGGTGTCGCCGATCAACGCGCCGCTGGCGAGCGAGCCGCCCTCGTGGCGGCAGACATCGCCAAACGCAAAAATCTCACCGGCGACGTTGGCGAGCGCGATCGGCAGGCCGTCGGCATCGGCGTAGCACAACGTGCCTGGCGGGAGTTCGGCGCGCGCCGCCACGCGGTAACGTTCGGTGGCCACCGGATCAGCGCTTGCGGCGTTCGTCGTTGCGGCGTTCGTCGTTGCGGCGCGCAAAGCTGCCGCTATAGCGCGGGCGGCGCGCGATACGCTTGCCGCGTTGCACCATCAGCGCCCAGGCATCGTCACCGTCGACCGGATTCTTGAGCTGGTCATCGCTGTAGCGATTGGCCTGGCGCTCGTTGAGGGCGGCGATCCGGCGCTCGTAGCGATCCGAATCGGGCGTGCGCGCGGTTACGTCCGTCCAGTAGCGCCACAGGACGTAGCACATCAGGCCGAGCAATACCGCACCAATGATCCCGATCAGCACACCCACAGGCAACCTCCTAACCGACTGCGTGTATCGTAGCACGTTTCGTGCGTAGGTGCATTCTGCAGCTGCCAGCACACAAAAAAGCTATTCTCCATTTTCAATTGTCATTCGCTGTTCTCGCGCTTGACGCCTCACCACGCGCCGGGTAGAATCAACAGACGAGCGACGAACGAGCATCCGAGGT
>JAYUYF010000642.1:0-3062 GCA_043752605.1 Roseiflexaceae bacterium | reverse complement strand
CCGCATCGGCAGACGCTTCGATCAGCATGTATGCGGCCTGCGGCGTCGGCAGTGCCGGAAGCGGCGCGCGCCCCCACGTACACGTCAGCGTGGCAAGTGCCATGAAACCTCCTTTACGATGTCGATGCGCCGATCAACCCGATCGCGCAACAAAAGAACAGCGATGCCAGCCCACTGGTTGTCGCCAGAATGGCGTGCTGGCGACCATTCACGGTCTGCCCGGTCGCTGGCCGGATCAGCGCGGCGAGCCCCATCAACAGCGCGATGCCGCCCGCGCAGACCGCAAAGATTGCGATCAGGAACGCCAGTCCAGCGAGCGCCCCCGGTTGCCCATCGGCGCGCGGAACAACCGCGCGGCTGACGATTGCGAGGACGAGCCCGAGCCCCATCAAACTCGCGCTGCCAAGTCCAAGATAACGGCCGACATTGGCGAGCGGCGTCGTGGGCGCGATCAGCGCCGCCGCAGTGCTGCCTGCCATGCGCCCACCACAATGTGAGCAAAAGACCGCATCGGTGGTCTCGGCCGCACCGCAGACCGCGCAGGTGCTCACGATCCTGCTTCGGCTTCGAATTTGGCCAGAATGACGGTGATGTTGTCATCGCCGCCGGCCGCATTGGCCGCCACAATCAGCGCTTCACACGCCGCCTGTGGATCCTCGTGTGCGGCGATAATCTCCAGCATCTGCGGGTCGCGCGTCATCTCCCACTGGCCATCGCTCATCAGCAGCAGCGCATCACCCGGGCGTAGCCGCTCGACAAACACATCGACATCGAGCTCGGCGCGGTCACCGAGCGAGCGCAGGACCGCATTGCGCTGCGGATGGGTGTAGATATCATCGTCGGTGATCTGACCAATTTCGACCAGCCGCTGCACCAGCGAATGATCGCGCGAGATACGGCGCAGCGCACCATCACGAATCAGATACGTCCGGCTGTCGCCGACGTTGCCGATCACCGCCCGATTGCCCGCCACCAGCGCCATTGTGAGGGTCGTACCCATATCGCTGTTGCGCGCGCGCGCGGCGTTGATCACATATGCATTGGCCTGATGGATCGCGGCGCGCACCGTCTCGCGCAGCCGGTCGAGGTCATCATCGTCATCGACATCAACCGTCGGCATCATGTAGGCACGCATCACGGTCTCGTACGCACCGCGTAGCGCCAGATCGCTGGCGACCTCGCCCGCGCTGTGACCACCCATACCATCGGCAACGATGTACACCCCCCAGGCGCGCGTGGCCGCTTTACGGTTGATCCGCAGCTCGGTGTAGAGCAGCGAGTCCTCATCGAGCTCGCGCACCATGCCGGTGTGGCTCGCCGCGCCCACGCGCGTTCGCAGCGCGAGCGGGGCAGCGCGTTCGGCGATCAGCGCATCGATACGGGCAGCCAGCGCGGCGGCATCGGCCACCGTACCGGTACGTACATCGCGCAGCAAATCGGCGAATGGATCGGGCTCGGCTGGCGGTAGTGGCGCGTCCTCACTGAGACGGCGTGTGATGTGCGGCGTCTGGGTGACGGTCGCGAGCAGCGCCGCGAGCGCCAGCAAATCAGCGGGGCGCGCCTCACTGTCATCGGCGGTCACGCGACGCAGGCCGGGCACATCGTGGAGCAGCGGTGCGCGATCGCCCGAGAGCGCGACCAGACGCGGATCGACCGGGCCAAGCACCATCCCGGCACCGTGCAACTCTGCGAGCAGGCGCGCCAGCCCGCGGCCAAGCGCCAGCGCATCCGCTTCGGCCAGCGGCAGTGTCAACGCAGCAGGCTGTGTGGTGGGCAGGATCGTCACGGTTGCATCGCCGTGCGCCACCCGATCCCAGACCTGCGGCAGCACCGCACGCGCCGTGACAGACGTAATCTCGGGGACAAGGGCGATGCCGGTGGCAGTATCGGGTGTGACCACACCACGGTAGCTGCGGCCATCGAGCGCGGCACCACACTCCGTACAGAACAATTCACCCGGACTGTTCTCCGTCGCATTACACGACCAACAGCGCGTCCACGGCTGGCGGTCGGCGAGCGTCAGGGTTCCGCCATCCTCGGCCTGGATTTCGTACCGATCGGTGATCATCGCGGGCTGCTCGGCCGCAGGCTGCTGGGTCATCGGTGCTCCATTCCCCGCTACGGGTCTTGTCGAAAGAGACGCTGGTGCGCTCGCGAGTGTTGCGGCGAGCCACGTCTGGTCGTCGATACTGGTTGTGACAACGCCACACATCTGGCAGCGCGTGGCGGCGGGCGGCAATGTTGCGCCGCAGCGGTCGCAGGTATTCACGATCGCCCCTCGCTGCGCGCCAGCAACACACTGATATTATCCGTCCCCCCGCGCGCATTGGCGAGCGCAACCACTTTTGCACAGAAGGTTTCGTGTGGCATACCGAGTGCGAGCAGCGCCAGTTCGTCATCTGCAAGATGACTGGTGACACCGTCTGAGCAGATCAGCAACAGATCATCCAGCCGCAGCGCAAGCGAACGGGTATCGACCCCAACGTTCGGGTCGGTGCCGATCGCGCGGTACAGCACCGATCGTTGCGGATGATCGCGTGCCTGCGCCGCCGTCAACTGACCGATATCGACCAGCCGTGCCACAAGCGTATGGTCAACCGTCAGTTGCGCGATCTGCGCGCCGCCCGCGACCCCCGCCGGACTCAGCAGATAGGCGCGACTATCGCCAACCGATGCGAGATGCAACCGACCACCAAACAGCACCGCCAGCGTGAGCGTCGTGCCCATACCACGGCGCGCAGGATCGGACTGTGCGGCATCGTAGACCGAACGGTTGGCGAGCTGCACCGCGTCACGTAGCACGGTGTGCCAGGCAGCATCATCGGCAGGAATTGTGGTGCGTACCGCCGCCGCGAGCGCCACGCCAATCACATCGGTGGCCATCCGTGCCGCCGCATCGCCCGCCGCCGCACCACCCATGCCATCGGCCACCAGGCAGATCTGCGCGCTGGCCTGCGGCATGGTGAGTGGCGCACTGGCGACGACATCCTGATTGACTGTGCGCCGCTTGCCGATATCACTCTGCAAAAAGACGGTAGGTGGCGGGGCGGGCTGGCTGAGCG
>JAYUYF010000641.1:0-3065 GCA_043752605.1 Roseiflexaceae bacterium | reverse complement strand
GCTGCCCCGAAGGCTGGATGCCCGAAAAAACGCGTGTCTGTCGTGTCATAGTCTCCTCCATCAATCCTCAGATTCAATCACACTCGGCTGTGGTATAGTGGCGATCAGCAACCGCTTTTCACCTGCGAGAACCAGCATCGTATGAGCCACAATACCTCACGCCGCCGCGCGTTGCGCACCATGGTGGCACTTCCAGCTGCGCTCGCCATCGGTACCGTACACGCGCAATCGGCCGCACTCCAGGCACCGATCGCGACCGCTAGCCCGCTCGTTGCGCTCGATATTGCCGTCGCCGCGCCGGGCTACAACGGCCCGGCGACGATCCTGATCTTCGACCCGCGCAAGCGGCTGGTCGGCAGCTTCGATGGCCAGATCACCAACGGCAGTGGCAGCATCCGCGTGACACCGCGCGGCGCGCTCGGGCCGCATTGGGCCGCGTTATTTGCCTCGGGCCAGCAGGTAGCTATCAACCCTGTGCTCTACACGCTCGACGCACAAACCACCGTCCTGGCCGGTGAGCCGCGCTTCGACCAGTTTGTGCCCAACGCCCGCACCCTCATGGCAGGCGGCGTGCTCGAATACCAGCAGAAGCCGGGGGTGCGCGCGCGCGGCTACCGTTCGAGCGATAGCGCGCTGATCTGGCTGCGCGATCACGTGTATGCCGCGCGCGCTGCCCGCTATATCGACGCCGATCTGCGCATCACGCTCGATCTGTTCCGCGATGCGCAGCTTGCCGATGGCAGCCTGCCCGATGTCGTGGTGCGGCCGCTGGTCGCCCCGCAGGCGTTCCGCACACCCGTTGAGGCCGATGTCGAATTTGTCTACGTCCAGGGCGTGTTCGAGGTCTGGCAGGCGAGCGCCGACGACACCTGGGCGCGCGGCCACCTCGGTACCATGCGCCGCGCGATCAGCTATACGTTGCAAAACCCGTTGCGCTGGGACAAGAACCGCGGCCTGGTGCGACGCCCGTACACGATCGACATGTGGGATTTTGAGTACGGGCCGACGACGACCGACCCCAACAGCGGCAAGCCCGCCCCGCGCCACTGGCTCGACGAGCGCACGATCTGGGGCACCTTCCACGGCGACAACACCGGCACCGCGCAGGCATTGCGCATGCTGGCGCAACTCGAAGACCGCATCGGTGATGCGGCGCTGGGCAAGGTCTGGCGCGATGTCGCCGATGGCATCATACGCAACCTGACCGCGCTGGCCTGGAACGGCAGCTTCTACCGCCACCACGTGCCCGAGCGGCCGTTCGACACGCCGGGCATCGACGAAAGCCGACAGCTGAGCCTCTCGAACGCCTATGCGCTCAATCGTGGTATCTTGACCGATGCGCAGGGACAGGCGCTGGTGGACGAGTACATCAGCCGCAGTAAAACGACGCGCGCTTTTGCCGAATGGTACAGCATCAACCCGCCGTTCCCGGCGGGCAGCTACGGGCTCGGCGGCCGCACGGGCGAGAAGCCGGGTGAATATGTCAACGGCGGCATCATGCCGCTGGTAGGCGGCGAACTGGCGCGCGGCGCGTTTCGCTATGGCAACGAGAGCTACGGCTTTGCGATCCTCGACTACTACTGGCAGCGGATGCTCAGCCGCGGCCGCTCGTTCCTCTGGTATGGCCCCGATGGTGCCGAGGGCGTCGGCAGCGATGACACCACGCAGTACGATGCCTGGGGCTGCGGCGCGATGCTCGATGCCATGATCGAAGGTGCGGTGGGCGTGGCCGACCGTGGTGCCGCCATGCGCGATGTCGTGCTCAGCCCGCGCTGGGCCGCCACCTCGCCGCGCGGCGTGTACGCCGTGGTGCGCTACCCGGCCAGCGATGGCTACGTGGCGTATACCTACAACCGCGCCGCCACCAGCATTGATGTGCAGATCAGCAGCAGCGCGGATCGCATTCGGCTGCGGGTGCTCTTGCCGCCCGCTGCCCGCGACGTGACGACCGTGACACGCAACGGTGGCGCGGTGCCCTACACGATCGAAACCATACGCTTCAGCCGCTACGTCGTGCTCGACATCGCTGATGTGGTGGCGCAGGTGCAGGTATCCTGGCGCGGGTAGATTGTGGGGCATCATCATCGGCTCGTTCCTGTGTATCCTACCTGCAATCTGACGGGGTGACCGGGTGACACGGTGATAAGCAGACGCAGCGTTATCTTCACCCCGTCACCCGGTCACCCGGTCACGCCGCCGCCCACCACTCGCGAACCTTGCGCGCGCTGAGCAACAGATAATCGTGATCCTGGTCGAACACTTCGAGCGTGATCGTGCCGTCATAGCCCGTCGCCTTGAGCAGCCGCAGCGCCCGTGGCCAATCGATCCGCCCGGCACCGATCGGCATGTGGTCATCGTTGCGGCCACGATTATCCGAGAGATGCACGTGGCGCAGCCGGGGCGCAAACGCGTCGAGCAGCCCCGCCAGCCGATCGCCGCCCACGTAGGCGTGCCCGACATCCAGATGAAAGCCGAGCCGCAGATCGGCATCGAGCACCGCGCGAATCTCGGCCACACCCCAGCGCGCATCGGGTGCGTGCTCGGCGACGATCTGGATCCCGTGTGCGGCCGCCGCCTCGGCGAGCGTGGCAAACGTCGCGCCCAGCAGCTTCTGGTTGTACTCGCGGCCAAAGATGCTCTGGCCATCGGTCATATGGACGTTCACCACCGTTGCGCCAACCGCCGCGAACGTCGGCAGCTGCGCGATGACTTCGGCCGCTGCTGCTGCTCGCACCCCCGCGAACGGTGCGGCAAACGGCAGGTAGGGGGCGGTGTGGCCCACGACTCCCATCCCGGCCGCATCGAGCACCGCGCGGATCGCCGCAGCGTTGATCTGCTCCAGCGCCGCCCGTGGCCCCTCGATCGTCAGATCCAGGAAGCCAAAGCCGTTGGCCGCCGCCCAGCGCGCCTCGGCCAGCGGGTCGCGCTGCGGATTGTTCATGAAACCAAGTTGCATTGCCGCTCCTCTCCGAAGACACGGTGAATGCGGCATACCTCGTCACCGACTCACACGAAGATGCAAAAGGCGCACCCGGTCACCCCGCCACACCGGGCAACCCGGCCAG
>JAYUYF010000640.1:0-7623 GCA_043752605.1 Roseiflexaceae bacterium | reverse complement strand
TACGCGCCTCGTCGATCTGATGCGTGCCAAATGTTTCGCAGCTGATCGACAATGGCCGCGCCACGCCAATCGCATACGCGACCTGCAACTCAAAGCGCGTCGCCAGCCCGGCCGCCACCACATGCTTGGCGACCCAGCGCGCGGCATAGGCCGCACTGCGGTCGACCTTGGTCGGATCCTTGCCGCTGAACGCCCCGCCGCCGTGGCGCGCCACCCCGCCGTAGGTATCGACGATAATCTTGCGACCGGTCAGGCCGGCATCACCGTGCGGCCCGCCCACCACAAAGCGGCCGGTCGGATTGACGTAGTATTTGGTTCTGGCATCGAGCAATTCGGCCGGTACCACCCGGTGCATGATCTCCGCGATCACATCCTCACGGATCTGGCCGGGCGAGATATCGGCCGCGTGCTGGGTGCTCACCAGCAGCGTATCGACCCGCACTGGCTTGCCTTTGTGATACTCGACGGTCACCTGGCTCTTGGCATCTGGCCCCAGATACGGCAGGCGGCCGGTCTTGCGCGCCACCGACTGCTCGCGCGCGATCCGGTGCGCCAGCGCGCTTGTCAGCGGCATGTACTCGGGGGTCTCGTCGCACGCGAAACCATACATCATGCCCTGGTCACCCGCGCCGACGGCCTCGAGCTCGGCCTCGCTCATGGTGCCCTCGCGCGCCTCCTGCGCCTGATCGACACCCTGCGCAATATCGGGCGATTGCCCGTGCAGTGCCACGATCACGCCACATGTGTCTGCGTCGAAGCCTGAGCCGATGCCGGTGTAGCCGATCTCACGCACGGTCTTGCGCACCACCTCCTGGATCTCGACATACGCCTTGGTGGTCACCTCGCCCATCACCAGTACCAGGCCGGTGGTCGCGGCGGTCTCACACGCCACGCGCGAGCGTGGATCTTCTGCGAGAAACGCGTCCAGGATCGCATCGCTCACCTGGTCACACAGCTTGTCCGGGTGCCCCTCGCTGACGCTCTCCGACGTGAAGAACAGCTGCGGCGAGGTCATAAATGACGTCGACATTACGTGCCTTCTTCCCAGGACGAAAGATACTTTTCCTGCTCAACCGTCAAGACATCAATTTCGATCCCCATCGCGCGCAGCTTGAGCGCCGCAATCTCAGCATCGACCGAGGGCGGCAGCGCGTGGACGCCGTTGCTCAGCTTGCCCTTCTGCGTCAGCAGATACTCGCTGGCGAGCGCCTGGTTGGCAAACGACATATCCATCACCGCGCTCGGGTGGCCCTCGGCGCTGGCGAGGTTGATCAGGCGGCCCTGGCCGAGCAGGTTGATCTTGCGGCCATCCTTGAGGATGTACTGGTCGATAAACTCGCGCGGCTGGCGCTTCTCGGATGCCATCGCCTCCAGGTCAGGGATGTTGATCTCGACGTTGAAGTGGCCGCTGTTGGCGACGATACAGCCGTTTTTCATCACCGCAAAATCCTCACCATCAAGCACGTTCTTGTCGCCTGTGGCGGTCACCACAAAGTCGCCAAGCGTGACGGCCTTGATCATCGGCATCACACGGTAGCCGTCCATCGCGGCTTCGAGCGCCTTGACCGGGTTGATCTCGGTCACGATCACGTTCGCGCCCATGCCGCGCGCGCGCTCGGCGATGCCGCGCGAGCAATAGCCGTAGCCACCCACCACAAACGTCTTGCCCGCGAGCAGCACGTTGGTCGCGCGGATGATACCATCGAGCGTGCTCTGACCGGTGCCATAGCGATTATCAAACAGGTGCTTGGTTTCGCTGTCATTCACTGCGATCACCGGGAACTTGAGCACACCATCGGCGGCCATGGCCTTGAGCCGGATGACACCGGTGGTGGTCTCCTCGGTGCTGCCGACCATCTCGGCCAGCAGATCGCTGCGGCCCTTGAGGATCAGCGAGACCAGGTCCGCGCCGTCGTCCATCGTGATATGCGGCCGGTGATCGAGCGCGGCACCGAGATGCTTGTAATAAGTCTCGTTGTCTTCGCCCTTGATCGCAAACGTCGGAATTTCGTCGTGGTGTACCAGCGAAGCCGCCACATCGTCCTGCGTGCTCAGCGGGTTCGAGGCACAAATCACCACATCCGCGCCACCGGCAGCCAGCACGCGCATCAGATTGGCCGTCTCAGCCGTGACGTGCAGACACGCCGCCACGCGCAACCCGGCCAGCGGGCGCTCTTTGCGGAAGCGCTCCATCACCTGGCGCAATACCGGCATCTCTTGCTCGGCCCAGTCGATCCGCCGCCGACCCTGCTCGGCAAACGAGATATCCTTGATGTCATACTGCATGGTCATTGCGCGTGGTGCTCCTTGTTTTGTTAACGGTATTCTTCGCTATTGATTGATGATACTCACTTTTGCCGTTCTGTCTAGTTTACCAGTTCTACCCGACGCGCTTCGCGCGCGCTGCGCAGCAACGCATCGATCGTAGCCAGATTATCGAGCGTCTCCACCAGCGGCATCGCGGGCAACCCGTGCGCGCCGTGCCCCGCTGCGATCAAGGCCGCCAGTCCCTCGGCCTCCAGCTGGTAATGGTTGGTCGGTTCGAACGCGATCGTCTCCAGCGGCGCGAAGTGGGCACCACGCCAGAGCTGGATCGTGGCGGCCGTGTCGGGATGCAGCGTAAACGGTCGCTCCAGCGTGATCACCCCGGCATCACCAACGATCTGCGCCGTCTGGTGAAACGGTGTGACAAAGCTACAGCTAATCTGCGCCAGCGCCCCACCCGGATATTCGATCGTGGCCGCCAGCAGCTGATCGACCCCGCCCCGCGACCACTCAGCGCTGGCGCTGACGCGCGCCGGTGTTTCGCCCACGACCATACGCGCCAGATTCACACAATAACACCCGACGTCGCGCAGCGCCCCACCGCCCATTGCCGCATCCCAGCGCGGGTCCTCTGGCCGGTCGAGCATGAACCCGGAAGCCACACGCACCAGCCGCACGCGCCCGATCGCCCCCGCCGCCAGCAGATCCTGGAGCGTGCGCGTCTGCGGGTGAAAGCGGTACATGAACCCTTCCATCAGCCATGTCCCCGCAGCCTGTGCAGCAGCAAACATCGCGGCACCCTCATCGGCGCTGAGCGCCAGTGGTTTCTCGCACAGTACGTGTTTGCCCGCCGCCGCCGCGCGCACGGCCCACGGCGCGTGCAGGTGGTTCGGTAGCGCGATGTACACCGCCGTCACCGTCGGATCCGCGAGCACCGCATCATAATCGCCGTAGGCCTGCGGAATGCCAAGATCTTGTGCAAAGTGTTGCGATCGCGCCAGATCACGTGCGCCCACCGCCGCCAGCTGCGCCGTCGTTGAGCCGCGCAACGCGGCGGCAAATTTGCGCGCGATCCGGCCCGCACCGAGAATACCCCAGTTCATGTGTTGCCTCCCATGCGCCTGCGGAGCTTCAGCCCTACAGATTGTAGCATGTCTCGATCGGCGCTGGCACAATTGTTGCGAAGATGCGTGCAGGCCGAAACGCTGTGTCGACGTGATGTAGTTACGAGTATGGAGGGGATATGATAGATGAAAATCGCGTCATCCGCGAAGAAGTAATCGACACACCTGAGGAGCAGACGGTTTCGCGCGTCGAGCAACGCACCATTGCGGTATCATCCGATCGCGAGATACGCCTCGCGGGTGTGCGTCGTATTCAACGCATTATTTATTTCATCGCCAGCGCGATCGCCATCGTCATTTTGCTGCGCTTTATACTGTTGGTTCTCGGTGCCAACGCCGACAACGCCTTCGCCAATTTCATCTACGGCCTGAGTGGTGTGTTTGTGGCACCGTTCACGACGTTGTTTGGTGAGCCAACCTTTGGCAACAGTGTGATCGAAATTTCGAGCCTGATCGCGATCGCAGTGTACTACCTGATCGCCTGGGGTATCGCTAAGATTATCACGCTCACGATGGCTCCGGCCGATGCGTCGGGGGAATCGTACGAGAGTTAAGAAGCCCGCGGCACGGCTCTTGCGACCCCCTTCGTGGTATCTACACTCACGAGGGGGGTTTTTCATGTACCTGAAGACACGCGACGGCACACAGCTGTATTACAAAGACTGGGGTAGCGGGCGGCCGGTGATTTTGCTGCACGGCTGGCCGCTTTCGGCTGATAGCTGGGACGATCAGGCGTTTGCGTTTGCCGAGGCCGGTTTCCGTGCGATCGCCTACGATCGCCGTGGCTTTGGCCGCTCGGATCAGCCCTGGAATGGCTATAACTACGACACGCTGGCAGACGATCTGGCTGACGTGATCGGCGCAACCGGTGCCACCAACGCTGCGCTCGTCGGCTTCTCGATGGGTGGCGGCGAAGTCGCGCGCTACATGTCGCGCCACGCTGGCCGCAACGTCACCCAGGCGGCGCTCGTCTCGGCAGTTGTACCCTACATGCTCAAGACCTCGGATAACAAAGACGGCGTGCCGCAGTCGATGTTCGACGAGATGACCGCTGGCATGAAGGCCGACCGCACCGCCTTCTTTGCCACATTCTTCAAGCAGTTCTATGGCGTGGGCATGCTTTCTAGCCCGGTGAGCGAAGAACTGCTCGCCTGGTCGTGCTCGGTCGCGATGCAATCCGGGCTACGGCCAACGCTGGCGGCGGCCGAGGCGTTTACTACCACCGATTTCCGCCCCGATCTGGCTTCGTTCAATGTGCCGACCCTGATCATCCACGGTACGGAGGATAAGACCGTGCCGATCGACACGACCGCGCGCCCGGCGGCCAAGGCGATCAAGAATGCGAAGCTGATCGAGTACAAGGGTGCCGCCCACGGTATCCTGGCCACGCACAAGGATCAGGTCACGAAGGATCTGCTGGCGTTCTTGCAGAAGTAGCGTCCTACGGCCCGCACACCCGTCCCCTCTCCCAGCATGGGAGAGGGGTGATGGCGGCGTCGAGTAATGCGTGCGTTGTGCCGCGTTGTCGAGATGTATGGGCTGGTAGATCAGTTGTGCAGTCGCCATCGCTCCGCCATTCACCCGCACCTGCGTGGTTGCAATTGTACTACCCACACTTACTCGCCCGCCGCCTGCTGCGCCACGCGGCGCTCGGCAAGTAGCATGGTGCCTGCGGCCACGCACAGCGGTACGGCGAGCAGGTTGATCAGCGGGATACTGACCAGCGCAAAGCAGACCAGCCCAAAGCCAAGCGCAGTGGGGCCGAGCGTACGAATCGTGGCGAGCTTCTCGCGAAAGCGCAGCCGCCGCCGGTCAAGGTAGCCGTCGAAGAAGTCGAGGCAGGCGATCAGCGTGCCGAGCGCAACACCACCCGCCACGCCCACCGCCTGGCCCGCAAACGGGATGATGTTGCCAAAGAGCAGCAGCAGCGAGACCGGGATGACGATCACCAGCTTTTTGAACTCGAAGCGCAGCGCGCGCCCCAGATCGCCGAGCACGCCAGCGACACCGGGCACTACCTGTGGCCGGGCGCGCACCCCCGCCAGTTCCTCGATCTCCTCGGCCATGCGCCCGTAGAACGGGGAACCGAGGATGACGCCAAAACGCACCAGCACAAAACCGATCACGACCAGCAAGACCAGCACCAGCAGCAGGCGCAACAGCCATTCGAAGGCCACAAATTCGGGCGGCCACGCGGCGGTGCTGCGCTCGACCGCCGCCAGGCCACCCGCCAGCAGCCCGGCGTACAGCACCACACCCAGCACGATGTTGATCAGCAGCGGCCAGAGCACAAACGGCCAGAGTTGCCGGTTGCGCGCCAGCAACCCCAGCGCACGCAGCGGCTGCGTCAACCCGTGAAAAAATGGTTGCATCAGCGACCTCGCTCGGCGCGCCGCGTGCCCGGAACTGCGGCTGGCGTCAGATCATAGCTAAAGACCAGCATATCGCGCAACGGCAGACCATTTTCGAGGATTGGCGTACGGTAATAGCTAAAATAATCGCGCCGGATCTCATGCGGCCGAAAGCCACATTTCTGATAAAAGATGATATTGCCCGCACTGACGCTCGGCGTACCGACGATCAGACGGATCTTGCTGCGGTGGCGCGCCTCGGCGATGATCCACTCGATCATCGAGCGCCCGACGCCGCGGCCCTGCTGATTGGGATCCACAGCCAACTCGATGATCTCGGCGGTGTCACCACGCCACTGGAGTGTGGCCGCCGCGATCGGCGCACCACTGGCCGGGTCGTCCATCTGGTAGACCGCATCGACCATATGCGCCAGACCCCAGCGCAGCGCGGGTGCCCAGCGCTCGGCCAGCAACAGCAGCGGGAAGAGTGCCTCAATCTCGTCGTCCATCGCCTGGCGGATATGTTCGTTCATTGCACCCCCAGCTTGAGCAGCCCGTTCAACTCGCGTTCGCTGCGGTGTGGCCCGATCACCGCCAGATGCATCGTCGCATCGTTCAGCACCCGGCGCGCGACGCGCAGCACATCATCGCGCGTGATCGCCTCGACCTCGGCCACCACCTGCGCCACCGGGATCACGCGCCCGTAGCGTTGCTGGTGCGATCCGTTGCGTGAGGCGACGCTCCAGCTGTCTTCGAGCGAGAGCAACATGCCGCCGCGCACTTGCTCTTTCACCTGCTCGAGCTCATCTGCCGAGATACCTTCAGCACGCACACGGCGCAACTCATCAAACACCACGCGCACGCATTCGACCAGCCGCTTCGGCTCGACGCTGCCGTATACCGTCCAGCGCCCGGTGTCGTGGTGTTCGCGGCTGCTGCTGCCAATATTGTAGGCCAGCGCCCGATCCTCGCGGATCGCCTGG
This sequence comes from Roseiflexaceae bacterium, assembly GCA_043752605.1. GTDB lineage: Bacteria > Chloroflexota > Chloroflexia > Chloroflexales > Roseiflexaceae > JAYUYF01. Next base: position 900 of record JAYUYF010000640.1, on the reverse strand, counting down.
AAGAGGCGCGATGACATCGTGCCGCCCATCACGGTATCAAACGCCAGCAGCGCGCGCCGATCGGGATCCAGCTCGCTGATACCCGCAAACCCGAGGCAAAAATTGCTCTGCTCGCTGCGTTCGTTGCGCAGCGTCAGCGTCGGCCCTACGGTGGGTGCAGCGCTCGGCAGGAACGGCAGCGGCGCACCTGCGGGCAGCGGGGCGAGCGCATCCGCCACCGCGGCGGCTGCGGCATCGGGATCCACACGCCCGGCGATCGTCACGATCACATTGCCCTGGGTGTAGCCACGCCGCCAGTTGGCCGCCACCTGCGCGGTGTGCATGGCGGCCACACTGGCCTCATCGCCCGCAATATCGCGCCCCAGCGGCTGATCACCCCACGCGGCGGCATCGAGCAACTGGTGGACGAGATCGGAGGGCGTATCGGCGGTCTGACGCAATTCTTCGATAATCACGCGCCGTTCTTTTTCGATATCGGCCGGGTCGAGCCGCGGCCGGATGAGCATATCGGCCAGCACCGCCAGCGCACGGTCGAAGTGGTTGTAGGCGACCTTGGCATAGTAGACGGTTGATTCAAAGCCGGTGTAGGCATCGAGCACACCACCCGTACCCTCGATCGCATCCGACAGCAACTTGGGCGTCGGGTAGGCTTCGCTCCCTTTGAAAAGCATATGCTCGATAAAATGCGCCACGCCCGCGTCATCGTGCGTCTCGTGGCCCGAGCCAAGGCTTACGATACAGCCAAGCGAGACCGAATAGACGTGCGGCATGGGTTCGACGACGACCTGCAGGCCGCCGGGATAGGTGTAGAGCCGGGCTGATTCTGGTGTGTTATTCATGGAGGGATTATAGCATTGCGGCGGGCGGTGGGGTAACCTCACCCCCAACCCCCGCTCCGAC
>JAYUYF010000639.1:0-3074 GCA_043752605.1 Roseiflexaceae bacterium | reverse complement strand
GGTGCGCTATATCATCGAGCTCGATCGGGAGGGACGCTTCCTTGGCATAGTCGACACAGCTGAGCAGAAAGGGAAGGCAAAGCGTGGGCAGACGTTCTTGATGCCGCAGGTAAACCGCACATATGGTATATCACCTTTACTTCTGACTGACAAAGCCGATTATGTGCTCGGCATTGGTAAAGAGGGAGCAAAACCAGATCGGGTAATTGCAGCACATAAAGCATTCAGGGAATTGCTCGACCGTTGTGCAAGTAGCACTCAAGTTCCCGAGTTGCACGCGATCCAGCTCTTTCTTGATGCTCATCGCACCGACGTACAACTACCCCCGGAGTTTGACCCAACGACATTCATGACCTTCCGTGTCGATGGTATCTTGCTAACCACACTTGCTGCTATTCAGGTGTTTTGGGCAGATGAACACACCGCAGGAGAAGCTGATGCCACCATCATGCAGTGTGTCGTCTGTGGTCAGCAACGACCGGTGCTGCGCACGCTACAAGGCGTTATCAAAGGCATACCGGGAGGTCAGTCATCGGGTACCACAATAATTTCAGCCAATGCGAGAGCATTCGAGTCCTATGGTCTCGAAAACTCACTGATCGCACCCACCTGCGCCGATTGTGGTGAACGCTTCACCAAGGCGCTCAACCATCTGCTGGCGAGCGACCAACACTGTATCAAGATCGCAGGCATGGCGTTTGTCTTCTGGACGCGTGAGGAGAGTGGCTTCAATTTCGCGACCGCGCTCAGTAGTCCAGAGCCCGAGCAGATCAAGGCGCTGTATCAATCGCTGTACAAAGGCACAGAGCAGTCTGAGGTCGACGCGAGTGCATTCTACGCGGCGACACTCTCCGCCAGCAGCGCCCGTGCGGTCGTGCGCGATTGGCTCGATACAACCGTTGGGGCGGCAAAACAGGCGCTAGCGCGCTGGTTCTATCTCCAGCAGATCGTCGGCGAGCGCGGTGGGATCGCACCACCCCTCAGCGTCTCATGTCTTGCAGACGCCACGGTGCGCGAACGTAAGGATCTGCCGGTCACCACGATGCGCGCGCTGGTGCGTACCGCACTCGTCGGCACGCCACTACCATTGAGTTTACTGTATCAGGCGGTACGCCGCAGCCGCGCCGAGCAGGGTGTCACCCGTCAACGCGCGGCATTGATCAAACTGGTACTGCTGAGTAATGCGTCTGAAACAGAGGAGCGAACCATGGTCGAACTCGACCCCAATCACCCCAGCAGTGGCTACCGCTGCGGGCGTCTGTTGGCAGTGCTGGCAGATATCCAGTACAACGCGATTGGCAACACGGCGATCGTCGATGGGTTCTACGGTGCCGCATCGTCGGCACCGGTGGCGGTCTTTGGGCGCCTCGTGCGCGGCGCACAACCACACCTGAGCAAGCTCGAACGCGACCGTCCTGCAACGGGCAGGGCGCTCCAGCAGCGGCTCGAGGAGATTCTGGCTGGTCTCCAGAGTTTTCCCACGACACTCTCGCTCGAAGGCCAGGGGATGTTCGCGCTCGGTTTCTATCATCAGCGCGCCGCCGACCGCGCCCAGATGCAGGAGCGGATGGCGAAGAAACGCGCCGATGCCACAGCAACCGCAGCAGCAACGGCAGATGAGACGGATCTCTTCGCTGGTGATACCACTGATGACGTTAGATTCTAAGAAGAAGGAGCTATCACGATGACCACCACAACGCCCGTCAACGATGTTGCCCGCCGCCACGATTTTGTACTGTTGTTCGATGTAACCGATGGCAATCCGAATGGCGATCCCGATGCGGGTAATCTGCCCCGTGTCGATCCCGAGACCATGCAAGGGCTGGTCACCGATGTTGCGATCAAGCGTAAGGTGCGCGATTACGTCGATCTTGCCAAAGGTACCGAGCAGCGTTACAAGATTTACGTCCAGCACGAAGCCTATCTGACCGATACACGCAACCGCGTGTTTGCCGAACGCAGTGGCGGGCAGAAGACTGTCACCGTCAACGAGGGGCGACGCTGGATGTGCGATGAATTCTACGATGTCCGGATGTTTGGCGCGGTGATGAGCATGAAAGAATCGAATGCGGGGCAGGTGCGCGGGCCGCTCCAGTTCACCTTCGCGCGTTCGATTAGCCCGATCGTGCCGCTCGATCTAGCGATCGTCGGACCAGCACAAAAAAAGGCGCAGGCGAAGCGCCCTGACGGTGATGAAACCGATCGCTTCGGGACAATGGGTCGCAAGTCGCTGGTGCCGTATGGTCTATACCGCGCGCATGGTTTCTTCAATCCGCACTTTGCCAAGCAGAACGGCGCGACAAACGACGATCTCCAGCTATTCTGGAAAGCACTGCAGATGATGTGGGATACCGACCGCTCGGCCTCGCGTGGGATGATGGCCTGTCGCGGTCTGTATGTCTTTAGCCATACATCATCGCTTGGTGATGCACCTGCACATAAGTTGCTCGATCGTGTAACCGTGCAGCAAAACGCTGGCGTCGTCGCATCACGAGCATTTGGCGATTATGCGGTGATGGTCAACGCCAGCGACTTACCCGAGGCGGTGACGCTGACAACGGTGACCGCAGGGTGAGCAGCGAGAGCACCGAAATTTGGGCGAGCGCCATGCTTGAGGCACCTAAGGAGGTGCTGATCTCGGCGCTTGAGCACTATAGCTACTGCCCGCGTCAGTGTGCGTTGATCCACGTTGAACAGACCTTCGACGAGAATCTGTTCACTATTCGCGGGCGACTGCTCCACGAGCGCGTCGATAGTGGTGACAGCGCAGCGCAACGCGGTGTGACGATGTGGCGCGGCATTTCATTGTGGTCGGAGCGCCACGGCCTTCGCGGCAAAGCCGATGTTGTCGAAGTACGTGATGGCATACCCTGCCCGGTGGAATACAAACACGGGAAGCGTCAGGGGGTGCATACCGATATCCAACTTTGTGCTCAGGGTCTTTGTCTCGAAGAAATGTTCGATGTTGCCGTGCTGCAGGGCGCAGTATTTTATGGTACGACACGCAAGCGGCACGTGGTTGCCTTCGATACCGCACTACGTGATCAGACACTCGCGGCGATCGCAGGGGTGCG
>JAYUYF010000638.1:0-3077 GCA_043752605.1 Roseiflexaceae bacterium | reverse complement strand
GAGGACGGGGGCGGCGGGCGCGGGCAGGGGCGGGATCGGGGGCGGGGGTGCACGCCGGGGGCGCCATCATGCACCCCCGCCGCCCCTACACGCCGGATCATATGGTGAAGGACACTGACACGTGCACACAATCCTGATCACCGGCGGTGCCGGGTTCATCGGTAGCCATCTGGCAGACATGCTCCTTGCGCGCGGCGATCGTGTGCTCGCGCTCGACGACCTGTCGACGGGTAGCACGGCAAACGTGGCCCACCTGCGTGACCAGCCGCGCTTCACGCTGGTACACGGCGATGTCGCCGACGCCGCCGTGCTCGAACCGCTGGTGGCGCAGTGCGACGCGGTGGTGCATCTGGCGGCGGCGGTGGGCGTGGAGCTGGTGCTGCGCGCACCGGTCGCGATGATTGGCACCAATGTGGGCGGGACAGACGCCGTGTTGCGCGCGGCCCAACGCCACGGGCGGCGTGTGTTGCTCGCCAGCACATCCGAGGTATACGGCAAGAGCGCGCAGATCCCCTTCCGCGAAGATGGCGATCTCACGCTCGGGCCACCCGCGATCACACGCTGGAGCTATGCGTGCAGCAAGTTACTCGACGAGTTTCTGGCGCTGGCGTATCACCGCGAGCACGGGTTATCCGTCACGATTGCGCGGTTCTTCAACACCGTCGGGCCGCGCCAGACCGGGCGCTACGGTATGGTGGTGCCGCGCTTTGTGCGCGCCGCGCTGCACAACGAGCCGCTGATCATCACGGGTGATGGCGCGCAGACGCGCTGCTTCTGCCATGTCTTCGATACCGCCGCAGCGGTGGTGGCATTGCTCGATACACCCGCCGCCGTTGGGCAGGTGGTGAACATCGGCAATCCCGAGGAGATCAGCATTCGCGCGCTGGCCGAGCGGGTTGTGGCACAGACCGGCAGCCGCTCCGATTTCGTTTTTCAACCGTATGCGAGCTTCTATGGCCCGGGATTTGCCGATCTGCCGCGCCGTGTGCCCGATATCACGCGCCTGATCACGCTCACTGGTCTGCAGCCGCAGCGCACGCTCGATACGATTTTGCACGATGTCATTGCCTACGAGCGTCACGAGCCCTTCACCCCCGCTCCCGCTCTGGGAGCGGGGGACGGGGGTGCGGGAAGAGGGGGACAATAATGCAGTATCTGATTACCGGCGGGGCGGGCTTTATTGGCGGCCATCTGGTGCGCGCACTGCTGGCCGCTGGCGCGCGCGTGCGCGTGTTCGACAACCTCAGCAGCGGCTCGCGCGCCGCGTTTGGCCCGGCCGCAGCCGATGTCGAACTGCACGTCGGCGATCTGCGCGATGCAGCAGCGCTGCGCACGGCGGCCACGGGTGTCGATGCGATCGTGCATCTGGCCGCGCTGGTATCGGTGGCCGAGTCGGTCGAGCAACCGGCCACCACCTACGAAACCAATGTGCTCGGCACGCTTAATCTGCTCGATGCCGCGCGCGCGGCGGGTGTGGCACGCGTGGTGCAGGCCTCGACCTGTGCGGTCTACGGTGCATCCGAGAAGCTGCCCGCCAGCGAGCGCGATACGCCGGTGCCGCTCTCGCCGTATGCTGCCGCCAAGCTCGCCGCCGAGCAGGCCGGGCAACTGTACCACCGGCTGTACGGGCGCGATGTGGTGGCGCTGCGGTTCTTCAATGTCTACGGGCCGCGCCAGGATCCGGCCTCGCCGTATGCGGCGGTGGTGCCGCGCTTTGCCGCCGCACTGCGCGCCGGGCAACAACCGACGATCTACGGCGATGGCGGCCAGACGCGCGATTTTGTGTTTGTGGGCGATATTGTGGCCGGGCTGCAATGTGCAGCGACGGCTCCCGACATCGGCGGCGCGGTCTTCAACGTCGGCCGCGGCGAGGAGCACAGCGTGCGCGATCTGGCCTACGCGGTCGGCGCGGCGCTGGGGGTCGCGGTGGATCCGATCTATGCGCCCGCGCGCGCGGGCGAGGTGCGCCGCAGCCGCGCCGATGTACAGCAGTTTGCCGCGCGCGCCGGCTTTCGTGCCACGACCGATCTGGCAACCGGGCTCGCCGCGACGCTGGCCACGTAATGCCGACGTTGCTGGCGCGCGCGGTGGCGCGCATCCACCGCACCCTCGTGCCGCCGCGCCAGCCACCGATCGTCTGGTCTGGCGGCGGCGCGCCGCGCGTGCTGTATGTGGCCGGCTTACGCGGCGCGACGCACCGCTACCGGGTGCTGCATCAGGCCGAGCAACTGGTGCTGGCGGGCGGCGCATGGGCGTTTGCCGATGAAAACCACCCGCAGCTGGCGCGCACGGTGGCGGATGCCGACCTCCTGATGCTCTACCGGCCCAACACCACGCCAGCAGTGCGCGCGGCGCTGGCGGCCGCGCGTGCGCGTGGCATCGCGGTGTGGTACGACACCGATGATCTGGGCTGGGACGCGCGGCTGATCCAGTGGTGTTTTGTGGCCGAGCGCTACGATGCCGCGACCGTGCGCCGTTATCTGGCTGGCTACCGCGCCACCGCCGCGCTGATGGCGCAGGTCGACGGGTTTGTGGCCTCGACGCCGTACCTGGCCGCGCAGATCGCGGCACACTTCCCGCAGCCGGTGGCGGTGCATGCCAACGCCGCCAGCGCCGAATCGCTTGCGCTGAGCGATACAGCCTGGCAGCAGCGGCGGGCGCTGCGCGATGGTGGCCGCGTGGTGATCGGCTACGCCAGCGGCTGGCCGCGCGCGCACGAAGAGGATTTTGGCGTCGCACTCGCGGCGCTGGTGCGCGTGATGCACGCGCGACCACAGGTCGACCTCGCGCTGTTTGGCCATCTCGATCTCGCGCTGGTGCCCGATTTGCCGCGCGCGCGCGTGCGTGTGCAGCCGTTTGCGCCCTGGGCGCAGGTGCCCGCCTGGCACGCCACGATCGATATCAACCTGGCACCGCTGCTGGATAACCCGCACCGACGCGCCAAGAGCAACATCAAATGGCTGGAGGCCGCGCTCGCAGGTGTGCCGACGATCGCAAGCGACCTCGATCCGTATCGGGATATCGTGGATGGTACAACGGGTATACTCGCATCTTCGGCAGATGAGTGGTATAGTGCA
>JAYUYF010000637.1:0-3078 GCA_043752605.1 Roseiflexaceae bacterium | reverse complement strand
CATCCAGCCGCTGGTGGCCGACATCCAGCAAGACGAGTCGATCGATGGTACGAGCAACAAACGCCAGTTTAGCGTTGCGCGTGAGACGGGTGCGCAAGAAGTTGTGCGGATCGTCGCTGTTGCGGGGTATGATGATCAGACTGCCGAAGCGCTCCGCAATCAGCCAGTTGCGGAGCGCTTACCGCACGTGCTCGGCGTAATCGACAGTGGCGAGGCCGCGATTATCGAGCCGCAGGCGGATGACGCGCAGCAACCGCTGCTGATCGTGCCAGTGTATTACGAGGCGCAGGTGATCGGCGTGCTGAGCCTGCACGCGCACCCCGATCAGCGCTTTGATCGCGACTCGCTCGATTTCTCACGCGCGGTGGCCGATATGGCGGCACTGGCGATCGGCAACGAAGAGCGCTTCGCCGAACAACGCCGCCAGCGCGACCTGCTCACGCAGCGCGCTGGGATGCTGCGCGAAGTGTTGCGGATCGGGCAAGAGTTGCACGCCGACCGCGCGCTCGATGATGTGCTCGACCAGATTGTTTTTAGTGTCACCGAGACGGCGCGCTACCGCGCGGTGGTGCTCTACCGCGTCGATGATCAGACCCACACACTACACTTTCTGGCCGGTGCCGGGCTCACACTCGATGCACTGGAATTGCGGCGCAACAGACAGATCACTGCGCCATGGCTCGATGAGTTGCTCAACGCGCGCTTCCGGCTCGGTCGCTGTTTCTACGTACCGGGCGAGATTGTGCGTAGCGTGGCTGCCGATCTCTCGCTGGCCGATCACACCAGCGGCGAGGATTTACGCGAAGGTGATGTCTGGCAGCCAGATGACACGTTGCTCGCGCCGATCTACAGCACAGGCGCACGGCTGGTGGGTCTGCTGGTGGTCGACGAGCCGTTTGATCGCCGCCGCCCCGAGCGCCGCGATGTCGAGCCGATTGAGATTTTTGCCGATCAGGCCGCGCTCGCGATCGAGAACGCTTCGCTGATCAAGCAGGCGCAGAGCCAGGCCGAACAGGCGACCGCGCTGTATCAGGCCAGCCGCGCCGCGAGCAGTAGTATTGATGTCGATGAGTTGCTCGAGAACGTCTACCGCGAGATCGTCAGCTATCTTGGCGCGCCCGCGTTCTTCTCGGTGGTCTCGTGCGAGCCAGGGCGCAACCAGATCTTCTTCGAGCTGTTTCGTGGCGTCAGCGGTGTGCTCGCCAGCCATCATAAGACCTGGCAACCGACGACCGGGTTGACCAGCATCGTGATCAGTACCGCCACACCGTTGGTGATCAACGATCTCGATGCGGATGCCGCTAGCTTGCCGGTACAACCGACGGTCGTGCCCGATACGACGGCGATCCGCTCGTGGGTCGGGCTGCCGTTGATTGTCAACAATACCGTCTTTGGTGTGATGGCATTGCAGAGCGAACACCCGGGTGTGTTCCGCGACCGCGAGGTGCGTTTCCTCTCGACGCTCGCCAATCAGCTGGCGGTGGCACTCCAGAATAGTGTACTGTTTCGCGAACGCGAGCAGCGGATCCGTGAGCTCGATGCGATCAACCGGATCGGGCAGATCACCAGCGCGACGCTCAATCTCGATACCATGTTCGGCCAGATCTATATCTGCCTGGCAGATTACCTGCCGATCGAATCGTTCTTTGGCTACGCATACCGTAGCGATAGCAACGAACTGGTGGCCGGGCTCTCGTTTGACGAGGGGCAGCGTGTGTATGAAGTGCGCAACGAGCCGCCCCGCCCTGGCGGCCTGCTCGACTGGATTATCAACAATCGTCGCCCACTGCGCTTCGGCCAGCTGAGCCAGGAGGCCGAGGCCTACGGTATCACCCTGGGTAGCTACGGCAATGTCGGTCGTGTCACCGAGGCGTGTATGGTCGTGCCGCTGCTGGTGGGTGAGGGCGAGGTAGTGGGGTTGCTGTGCGTACAGAGCTACACGGCGTCGGTCTATACCGATCGCGACCTGACCTTTTTTACCGCAGTGGCGAGCCAGGCGGCGCTGGGTGTCCAGAATGCGCGCTTGTTTGAAGACCGTGAGCGGCAGATTGTCGAGCTCGATGCGCTCAGCCGGATCGGCCGCGTGACCAATTCGACGCTCGAACTGCGGCCGATGGCCGAGGGTCTCAATCTGGTGCTACGCGAGGTGTTCAGCGCTGATAGTGTCGGGCTGACAGTCTTGAGCCGTGATCGGCAGCGCGAGCGGCTGCTGGTGACTCACGGCGAGCGTACGGTGCTTGATGGCCGTCGCACATCATCGATCGAGGGTGAGCCAGATACGCTCGCGGGGCGCGTCATCCGCAGCGGCCGCGGCGAACGGATCGATAGCGTGAGCAAAACTGATGCGGCGCTGCTCGATGTTCGTGCGCTGCTCGACCCAGACGAGCAGGCGAAGAACCTCAGCGGCTCATGTATTGCGGTGCCGATCCTGGCATACGATGGGGTGGCGATCGGTGCGCTCGAAGTCGGCAGCCAGCACCCGGCCGCATTTAGTGAGCACGACCACGCGTTCCTGGTCACGATCGGCGCGCAGGTTTCGCTGGGTGTCCAGAATGCACGCCTGTACGACGAGGCGCACGAGAGCTCGGCCGCGCTCGAACGCAAAGTCGGCGAACTATCGACGTTGCTCCAGGCCGCCCAGACGCTCAGCGCCTCGCTCGAGCCGCAGGAAGTGCTCGACCGGCTGATGGAGGGCGTGCGCAACCAGTTGCTGGTGTCTTCCGTGGCGCTGTGGACGATCAGCGACGACCAGTTGCTCGTGCCGGCCGCGATGATGGGCATCTCGGAAGAGATTGCCGCGACGCTGCGCGTACCGATCGGTCACGGCCTGACTGGGCGCGTCGCCGCGACGGGTGCGCCGATCGTGGTGCTCGATGTCGAACGCGAGGGTGGTAGCCTCTACCCGAGTTTCAACCGCGAGAATAATTACACATCGTTTATGGGCGTGCCAGTCAGTTATCAATCACAGACGATCGGTGTGCTGAGCGTGATGACCAACCGCTTGCGCGCCTTCACCGTCGATGAAGTGCAGTTGCTCACCGGCATGGCCGACCAGGCGGCACTTGCATTGCAGAATGC
>JAYUYF010000636.1:0-16352 GCA_043752605.1 Roseiflexaceae bacterium | reverse complement strand
GCGCGCGCAGGGCCGAAGCTGTCCCGCGCGCGGGACTGCTTCGGCCCTGCGCGCGTTTATCACGCGGCGCGCAACAGTGGCACTGTGCGGGTCACATTGTGCGCAAGACGACGGAGCAGATGTTGTTCGAGCCAGCTCACAACTGGCACGGCAACCGCATCACCCATGATGTGATAGCCATCATTGTAGTTTTCTGGCAGCGTGTATGTCTCCGGTACACCCATCAACCGTGCCGCTTCGCGCACTGATAAGAGCCGGGTTTGCACATCGCCATCGGCGACAACAATGATTGTCTGTCGGCTCGATCCGCCTGTCGGTGTCCGCAGGCACCCGCTGATGCCATCGAAGCGCACCTCAGCGCGCTGGAGCCGTTCCCCGTCCTCAATCCGAATGCGTTTGTAAATCGTGCCAATCTGCTGCCTGCCATCGCGCTGTGCGTCGATGACGCGCTGACGATGGGCGCTCGACATCATCCGGAGGATGCGTTGTGTCTCAGCAGCAGAGTTCCAGCGGTGAAGCGATACGTCGTGTTCGATCAAATCTGCCAGTTGTGTCTGGCGCACTGGCGGTACTGGGAGCCGCCACCAGAGCCAGCTATCCTGAATAAAGCGCGGCAGACGCACATATGCATTTGTGAGCGTCGCTGGCTGCCATTCCGAGATACGCGGCGTATGGTGATGCAATACAAGCCCGTCGGGAATGTCGACCGAGCGTTTGATCGCAACGATAAACACCCGTGACCGTGATTGAGGTACAAACGTCGCCGCGTCGATGACGAGTGTCCCGCATCTGTAGCCCGCAGTTGTCAAGACTGTCAGCAGTTCTTCGAAATCCTTGCCGTTGTTTGCCACCAACAGGCCAGGCACATTTTCGAGGACAATGATCGGTATACCGCGACCCTGGTGGTCAAGCAGCAGCATCAGCGACCAGAACGGCCAGAATGTGCCACTTCGTGCGGCACTCAGGCCGCGCCCGTTGCCAGCCAGCGAAAGATCCTGGCACGGAAACGATGCCCAGGCGAGCACTGGTTCTCCCGGAATATGCTCTTGCGAAACAGCATGAATATCGCCAACAAATAGTTCGTGGGCGGGGGCAAAATTCGTGCGGTATGTTGCCGCTTTTTTTGCCGAAATATCATTGGCAAAGACACATGTCCACGCATCACCAAGGCCGATGCGCGCCAGGCCACCCCCGGCAAAAAATTCGAGGAATGGAAAATCAGTTACCATGATCGATTTCTCCGAAACAGTCATCACCTGAATAATACTGCTGCTTCCCCGAAAGAGCAACATCTGTTCGTAAATGCTATGGAGCAAGCTCCTCCCCGGTTTCTTCACCAGGTAATTCTACTGGAACGCGCCCTCCAAGTTCTATAAAACGGGACTGTGTCAGGATCTGAAGGCGGCGCGCTTGCGTCACAAGAGTTCGACGTAAACCGCTTGAAACATCACGCTCGCTAATGACCTGGGCAAGTTGTGCAATTGTATTCGCTCGCCGCGCGATGCGGATGTCTGGATGACTGCGAGCAACATACACGGCATTAGGTACAATCGTTGCTTTATACGAATCAGGTAGTGAGATCAGTGGCGCAGTAGCGATATCTTTTTCGTTAAGAATTGCACCAAGTGTCGATCGCTGGAGCACGTAGTCGAAAACAGTATATTCAGCAGCGTTTAGTTCTGCCTGAAATGCCAAACTATCTTCTTTCAATGGTCTGCCGTAGCGCAGTGGCCAAACCTCAATCGATGCGACTTCAAATGGGTCGAGGACATTCATGGCGACTGCGTCTGTGCGCTGATTCGTCATGTGCCGCCCAATGCGAGAACCTAGCCCCTCCTCCGTCTGTCCAACATAGATCGGCTCGTTATCGTAATCGTAGAATGCGTAGACTCCGAGCGCACGGCGAATAGGAATGCCTGTTGTGCGATCTTTCGTGTCGAGAAACGCGCGAATTGTCTCGTTGATCGCACGAATATCCTCGGGAATGCCACGTTTCATTGCTGTTCCTTCGCTGGCCCAAACCTGCCCACCCCAAACATCGTCAGATCGCAGCGCGGTGGTATGCCCTGCGCCAGATCGGCAAGCGCCTCGCCGATCGCCGCCGAGAACTTGAAGCCGTGCCCCGAACAGGGTGATGCGATCAGAACCTGTGCATGCTGTGGGTGCGGGCCAATGATGAAATGCTCGTCGGGGGTCATGGTGTAGCGGCAGGTCACCGCAGCGCGCAATCGGCCACCCAGCGCCGGGATCCGCGCGCGCAGCACCGCCCGCATCGCATCGGCTTCGGCAGCCACGGCGGTCTCGTCGGTCTCATCCGGGCTGTCCTCAGGCGTGCCACCGGTGTGAAACGCGACCTTGACGCCGCCGGGCGCGCCTGGCTGCGCCGGGAAGCCATAAAATGCCGTCGCGGCGTCGACCTCCCAGATATAGATCGGGAACCGATCCGCCGCAAATGGGGCCTCGCCGCCGATCGGGTCGAACCAGAACAAGGTGTGGCGTACGATCTGGAGCGGCAGCGCCAGCTCGGCCAAAAGCTCGGTGGCCCACACCCCGGGGGCGATGATCAGCCGCCCGGCCTCGTATACCCCGCGCGGCGCCACCACACGCACACCCTCGCCGCCCGCCGCCGCCTCGTAGCGCAGCACCGGCTCACCAAAGTGCAGCGCGGCACCGTGCCTACGTGCGAGGTCGAGATGCGCGCGCACGCACTGCTCGGGGCGCAAAAAGCCTGCCGCGCGTTCGTACAGCGCCATGAAGCCATCTGGCACGTGCAACGGCGGAAATTGCCGCCGGATCTGTGCGGCATCGAGGATTGTATGATCCAGCCCGTGCGCACGCGCGCTGGCGCTGCTGCCGCAGATCGCAGTACTGTCGGGCGCGCCGATCATCAGCCCGCCGGTCTCCGTCAGCAGTTCCGCGCCGCTTGCACGCTCCAGATCGCGCCACAGCTCGTACGCGCGCAACACCAGCGGCACGTAGGACTCGCCCTCCATATATGCCTGGCGGATGACGCGTGATTTGCCGTGGCTCGAACCAAAATCGTGCGGCGGTGTGTGCCGGTCGATCCCCAGCACCCGCACGCCACGCTGCGCTAGGTGATACACGGCGGCGCTGCCCATCGCGCCCAGGCCGATCACGATCACATCGTAGACCATACTACCTCCCGCTACCCGATCAGCATGCGTATCGTATCCCAGCCGTAGCCGGTCTCTTCGAGGTCGTGGTCGCCGTAGCGAAACGGTCGGGTCACGAGCAATTTCCCGCCGTGCCGTGCGTAAAACTGGTTTGCTGGCGCACCAGCGAGCGCCCAGATCACAAGATTGTGTGCGCCATCGCGCTGTAGCTGCCCACACGCCGTACGGAGCAGCGCCCGGCCGACGCCACGGCCCTGCGCCTGGGTATCGACGTACAACGTGTAAATCTCGTGATCATACCCCGGCCACGGGTTGATCGTGCGGCCAAACGAGACGAACCCGCGCAGCGCAGCGCCGTCCGTCGCAACGACGATCTGATCGCCCAGCCTTTCGATTTCGTCACGCCAGAAACGTGTGCGCTGCTCGATGCTCAAGCCGTCGAGCAGGGCGTCGGGCATCAGGTCACGGTACGTGCCGCGCCACAGCGCTACGTGCAGCGCCGCGATCGCGGCTGCATCATCGGGTGTTGCTGGTCGTAGTTTCATCACGTCTTGCTCAGATATCATGCCCGATCCACGTGTGGGGGGAGAGGTGGGGGCAGACAGGTGCCGCGCTAAAAGCCGATCTTGATAATCGTCCGCCCGGTGCGATCTTGGAAAAAGCCGACGCCATCCTGGATCAGGCCGATGTAAAAGCTCATGCGCGTCTCGGGTTGCCGCACCCTGATACGCCCGATCACAATCGCTTCTTCGCCGGGGAGAAGCAGATCCTCGACGCCCGGCACGGTCCATTGATCGGGCGGGCGCGGCGTCATGGCCCAGCGGTACGGGTAGCGCCGCGCACCACCACCACTGTTGGCGTCCCAGTCCACGCCGATACGCCAGAAGCCACCCGGTTTGGCCACAAACGCGCCGCCCGCGACGGATGAGAATACGTCATCCGTGCTGTATTCGTAGCCAGAAGCAGGCCCGTACGTCCGAATTGGCACATCACCCGTGTTCTTCACCCGCATCGTGACAGTAAAGACCTCGCCGAGCGCGATCGCCTGCGGTGCCATATAGGTGTACGTGATCGTGGCCTCAGGCTGCCCACCGCCCGCCACCATCAACTGGCGGCGCTGCTCGACCAGATTGCCAAACTGATCCTGCGCACGTACCGTCAGTGTATATGGCCCATCTGGTAGCAAGAAGCCATCGACCGTGCGCCCGTTCCAGATAAAGCGTTGCGGGATGCCATCGGCGTCTTCGCCGGTAATAAATGGCTGTGGTACCCCATCCGGGCCGCTGATCGTCAGATCGAGCGTGGCGGTCACCGGCAGGCCAAAGGTGATTTCGGCCACATCATCGACGCCGTCCTGATTTGGCGAAATCGTCGCGGGGAAGATCACTAGATTCTCGACGGTTGGTATCGGGCTATCACTGCCGACGATCACCAGCGAGGTCTCGGCGCTGCTGCGCCCCGCAGATGTCTCTGCCTCGACCAGCACACGGTACGTTCCGCTTGGCAACGCGCGTCGCAGCAGCACTGGCATACCGTCCTCGACCGTCGCGCTGATCGGCGCGGTGCCATCAAAACGCAACAGGTAGGGTTCGTCCGAGGCTGTACGCGGCTCGGCATCGCGCAGTATGGCCGTCGTGCCGTTGGCATCGAGCAGTTTCACGCTGACGCGCGCATCTTGCCCGACGCGGTAATTGATCGTCACCGTCTCACCCGCGCCGGTCGGCCGCAGTTCGGGTGCAGAGACACCAACATCGCTCAATACGGGTTGCGCACCGCACCCGGCGAGGATCAATACGGCAACCGCGAGTGCGAGCAGCGTACGTGTATGTTGTAGCAGTTTCATCATCACATCACATGCTGAAGGTGTTTGTCTGGATCGAATACCCTGGCTAATTCCCCGATCCCATTTTGGGAGAGGGTCGGGGGTGCGGGTTCCATTAGCAACCTGCACGTGCGGATCACTCGCGCGCCGGATACCTTCGCGAGAACGCCGCCAGTGCCAGTGCGCCAAGCGCGACGCCAAACCAGAGCGTGCAGATTCGAATAATGATCGTCGCCGTCGTCGCCGGGCCGCTGGCAAGTGGCACGAGTAAGATCAGGAGCGCCGCGCTCGATGCTTCTGATGCGCCCAGGCCGCCGGGCAGAAATGACACCAGGCCAAACAGCGTCGAGGCCGCAAAGACAAATGTCGCGACAATCAGCAGCGTCACCCCCGGTTCGGCCCCCAGCCCGCGCAAGACATAATAAAATGCGATACATTCGCCAAACCACGAGACGACGCTGATCAGTATGGCCCCAGCCAGCAACTGTGGGCCAAGGAGTTGTCGCGTACTCGCGTACGCGGTCTTAAGCTGCGGCGCGATCCGCGCACCACCCGGCAGTGTGCCAGCAAGTGCAAACGCACGTGACATACCCGTTTGCCACTGCAGCAGCGCCAGCCCCCCCACCGCGAGCACCAGCAGCACAAGAAACAGCGGCTGCGCCGGCGGGTACAGCGTCAGGCCGACGCTCATGAGCAGCAGCATCGCGATCCCGTCCGTCAATCTTTCGGCCAGCACCACCGGTGCCGAGACGCTGATCGGTGTGCCGTTGATCCGCCGTAGCAACGATGACTTCAGCACCTCGCCGACTTTGGCTGGCGTCACGGCCATCACCATACCGGCGGTGAACAACAGGCCGCTCGCACCGCGGCTGACGCCATTGCCCATACCGGTGGCGCGCAAATATAACTCCCACTTGGCCCAGCGTAAGACGTAATTGAGGATGGTGAAACCCAGCACCAGCGGCAGCAGCGCCAGATCAAAACGCGCAAAACCCGCGCCCACACTGCGCAGATCGCTCATCAGACCGAGGCCGATCACGACCAGCAAGCCAATCACCAGCGCGATCACAAGACTGCGGCGGATGGCGGGCGTCACGGCTGCCCCGTGTGTTGTACCAGCTCGACGAGCGTGCCGTGGCAGCTCGCCGGATGCAGGAATGCCACCTGTGTGCCGTGTAGGCCGGGGCGGGGCGTCGTATCGAGTACCTGCACACCCCGCGTGCGCAGATCGGCGATTGCCGTTACAATGTCATCGACCCGGTACGCAACATGATGCATCCCCTCACCACGCGTTGTGAGAAAGCGTGCGAAGGCTGCCAACGCCGAGGTGGGGGTGATGAGCTCGATCATCGACTCGCCCACGTGTGCGATGGCAGCGCGCATGTGGCGTTCGGGCAGATCGATGATCTCCCACGCCGTCAACGCAAACGCGTGCCGGTACTGGTGTAGCGCGGCATCGAGATCGTGTACCGCAAGGCCGATATGGTCAATCTGTGTAAACACGCGCGCAGTGTAGCATTGGCGTCGGGATGCGTCAACCAGACCAGAACGCGCTCCGGGTGTGAGATTTTTACACAGGTTTAACACACGGATAACAGACATTCGGTAGAAGTACAGGTACAGTAATTACGGATAGTAGTATCAAGGTCACATCCACGCGCAAATGGCGAAGAACGCCGGGCGACGCTGTGTAGATCGGGTAGTGCTAAAGCAACAGGAGATGGAGTTCATGACCAACATCACACGACGAACGTTTCTCCGCCGCATGACGGTTGGCGCCGGTACGCTCACGGTCGCCATGAACGGTGGGTTCGAATACGTCAATGCCGCCGCCGGCCCCGAAGTCTTCCGCATTCGTGTCCTGCACGTAAACGACCATCACAGTCGGCTCGATGCCACCGCCGAGACGCTTGCTTCGGGTGTGGCGGTCAACCATGGTGGTGTACCGCGCCGCAAAGCCTATATCGATAGCGTGCGCGCAACCGAGGCGGCAGCGAACCGCGAGTTGCTGGTGCTCGATGCCGGTGATGTCTTCCAGGGGACGCTATTCTACAATCTTTTTAAGGGCTATGCCGACCTCGATTTCTATCGTCGCATCGGTATCGATGCGATGACCGTCGGTAATCACGAGTTTGATGACGGCCCGGCCAACCTGGCACGCTTCATCGAAGGTGCGACGACCGGCAACTACACACCGGTTCCGGCTGGTGCGCCGACGACCTCGCTTGTGGGTGTGGGTACAAACTTCCCGGTGATCAGCGCCAATATTACGGTGGCCGCAGGCTCGCCGCTCGCGGGTAAGATCCCGGCGAGCACAGTCGTCACCAAGATTATGAATACCATCCCGCGCAAAATCGGGATCTTTGGCCTGACGCCGCGCGAGACCAAAGATCTCAGCAGTCCGGGTGCCGATGTGACGTTCAGCGAGCCAAACGCCGCCGCCGCGACGGCTATTACCGGTCTGCAAGGCCAGGCCGTCGATGGCATCATCGGGCTGACGCATATCGGTTACACCGCCGATCTGAACTTGGCCGCCAATAGCCGTAATGTGTACGTGATCATTGGTGGTCACTCGCACACACCGCTCGGCCCACAGCCGCGCAGTGCGGGTAGCTACCCCACGCTTGCCACCAATCTTGATGGTGAGACCGTCCTGATTGTGACCGATTGGGAGTGGGGCCGCTGGGTTGGTGATATCACGGTAGCGTTCGATGCGCAGGGCAAAATTGTGACGGCCTCGTCGACGGGTATCCCGGTCGAGATGATCGCCGATTCGACCAAACCCGGTCATATCGTCCCCGATGTCACTCTCGCAGCACTCCTCGGGCGGCCTGAGCGCCCCGCTACCGCGACCACGCCACTGGTGCCGGCCACCGGCTACTACGTGCCAATCGCGACGCTCTCGGCGACCGCGGTTGGTTCGACGACCGTGGCGCTGGATGGCGATCGCGCAAACATCCGCAACCGCGAAACCAATCTGGCAAATCTGGTGGCCGATGCGATGTTGTTCAAGACGAAGGCCGATGCCGCACAGGTGACCTACCCGAGCGTCGCGCTTACCAATAGCGGTGGTATCCGCGCGACGATCGCCAAGGGCAATATCAACTTTGGTAACGTGCTGACCGTGCTGCCCTTCGGTAATACGATCGCACGCGTCGATCTGACGGGCTTCCAGCTGCGTACCGCGATCTCGATTGGTCTCGACCAGATCAATGCGACGACGCCGTCGTCGAGCGGTGGCCGCTTCCCGGCGGTGGCTGGTATGCGGTTTATCTACAATCCGCTCTTCCCGGCTGGTAGCCGCCTGCGCGCACTCTTCATCCGTAAGGTCACCGGCACCGGTGCTAGCGCAGTCGTGACGTTTGTACCGGTCGATGACCTGTCACTCTACCGCGTGTACACCAACAACTTTATGCTCACCGGCGGCGATGGCTACACCGTGCTTGCACAGGGCAGCAATCGTCTCGATATCGGCTTCCTGTTGGCCGATGCACTCGCCGAATACATCCGGGAGTTTTCGCCAATCGATGCCACGAAGATCGCCGGTGGGCGCGCGCTTGGCCGCAGCCGCAACCTGCCGTTGCTCGGTACGGTACCTGCCGCAACACCAACTCCGTAATCCACGAACCACTTCGGAGCGCTGTAGTTTACTACAGCGCTTTCGTTCGTCCCCCTAACGCGAGACGCGCAACGCGCGCCCAATACTCCGCAGGCTTCCCTGTACCCCGATCGGCACGCGCCAGAAGAGTGGCCGCAGCAGCATCTTTGGCAGCAACGGCGGCCACGCGCGGCGCACCAGGTTCAGGTACGCCAGAAACGCCACCCGCGCTGCTGCGTTTGGCAGACCACCGCCGTTGCCCTGCGCAACACGCGTGACCCGCCGCGCCCAATGGATCCAGTCTGCATCGTACAATGCCGGGTGCCGTAGCACGACCTCGGCGCGCAACTCGAGATCGTGGCGCTGTGCGTTGCCGAGCATGCTGCCGCCCATGCGCCGGTAGTGGAGCAAAGGTTTGGCAATGTGTACACCCGTCCACCCGCGCTCGGCCAGGCTGATCCAGAAATCCCAGTCTTCATACCCTTGATAGGCCATTGTCGGACAAAAACCCTCGGTCTGCGCCCACGCCGCACGACGAAACAGTGTGCTCGCCATCAGCATGCAATCCACACGTAACAGATCGCGATCATAGGGGGCCGCACGCAGGCGGGTTGTCTCGGCACCAAAACGGAGCGCATCGACATAGGCAAATCCGGCGCGTGGATCAGCATCGAGCGCGGTCACGGTGGCGGCCAGCATTGTCGGTGCGATCGTATCGTCTGCATCGAGCGGCAGAATATACTCGCCGCGCGCCTGCGCAATCGCGGTATTGCGGCTGCGTGCTAGCCCCTGGTTTGGCTGCCGGATGAGTTGGATGCTGGCGGCGGGGTATGCGGCGATCAACGTCTGCGCCACGGCGGCGGTGTCGTCCGGACTGCCATCATCGATGATGATCGCCTCCCACGCCGGGTAGGTCTGCGCGATCACACTGGCGATCGCTTCGCCCAGGTAGCGCGCGTGGTTGTAGCACGGAACGACGACTGTGACTCGTGGATTGGTAGACATTGCCACAGTATACCAAAGATCTGTCAGACAATATTCATCCGCTGCTCTGGTCGTGGCACGGCGCGCATGCTACGATCCGGGTGTGTATCGACGCTGGCGGGCATCAGGATGGAGCGACGACCGATGACTTCACGACGACGGCCCGCGCTCAGCCTGCGCGCCAAGGTGTTGCTGCTGGCACTCAGCCTTGCCTTACCACCGCTGGTACTGGCATCGGTGCAGGCGCTCAATGCATTCGACCGTGCGCGCGTCGCGACGGTCGAGACCAGTGCGGCTGCGATGTCGGCAGAAGCCGTCGAAAGCCTCGCGCGCCGTGCATCAGACAAAGCGCAGTATTATGATTCCGAGCTTGCGCAGACTCGCCGCCAGATGGAGAGTGTCGCGCGCTATGCCGAGTCCCAGATCGCTGCGAGTGCGCCGCCCACCGGCCTGAGTGGGCGGGTCTGGGTCTCGCCCGATGGCCCAAGTGTCGCCGCCGAACGCGCCAATGCGTTGTCGGTGGCCCGTGCGCGCCAGTTCATCCCGTTGCTGCGCGCGGTTGTCGCACAAAATGCGCTGGTCTCGCTCGGCTATTTCGCGCTCGACGATGGCGGCGTTGTCGCATTTGATAAAGATATTATCGATATTCTGGTGGCGATCAAGCCCTTCGAAGTGCGCGAACGTAGCTGGTACCGGGCCGCACGCGCTGCGCGCGCCACGGTCTGGGTCGATACCTACGTCGATGCCAATACCAAAAAACTGACGACCACCGTCGCCACGCCGATCTACGATGCGCGCCGCACCCTGCTGGGCGTGGTGGGCTTTGATGTGCTACTCGACACGATCCGCGCCGATGTGTTGCAGATCGAAGCCGACGGGCCGGGTGAGGCGTTTCTGATGAACGAAAACGGTACGGTGCTGGTGCGTACCGATCGGAGCGAGCAGGCGGGTCTGCGCTGGAATGAG
Source organism: Roseiflexaceae bacterium (assembly GCA_043752605.1). Classification (GTDB taxonomy): domain Bacteria; phylum Chloroflexota; class Chloroflexia; order Chloroflexales; family Roseiflexaceae; genus JAYUYF01. The sequence goes on along the minus strand of JAYUYF010000636.1, from coordinate 5,848 downwards.
CCATTTCAGGCTGAAAACTTGATGCAGTCAGACGATCCAAACCTCGCCGCCGTTGCCACACGCATGATGCAAAGCGAGCGCGGTGTCGCCCGGCTGACGTTTGATGGTGGTGATGTGTATCTGGCATTCGCGCCGATCGAGAGCGCGGGCTGGAGCGTCGGCATCGTCACCCCGGTGTCGGCGATTGTTGCCCCCGCCGACCGCGCCGGTGCGGTGATCGAGCAGCGTCAGGAAGAATTGCGCACGCAGTTGATCACGCTGCTGGTGCTGGCGCTCACGATAGTTCCGCTGCTGGCCGGGCTGCTCGCGCTGTTGCTCACCCGGCCACTACGTGCGCTGCAATCGGGAGCCGAGCGGATTGCGGCGGGCAATCTGAGCCACCGCATCCCGGTACGTGATGCGCCGGGCGATGAGCTGTTTGAGTTGAGCCGCTCGTTCAACGTCATGGCTGATTCGCTCCAGCAGCAGGTGGGTGAGCTCGAAACAAATATCAACAGCCTCTCGATGCTCAACAGTGCATCAAACCGATTTCGCGGTATGCTGTCGATCGATGACCTGCTACGCGATGTGCCGCGCAGCGCGCGCTCGGCCTTTGGCTTCGAGCGTGTGGTGCTGTATCTCGTCGAAGGCCACGCGCTGCGCGCCGTCAGCGCAGCGTTCGGGCGTGATAATGCTGAGGACGAGCGGCGCTTCCTCGACGCGGTCAATGAGATCGCGATCGACCTCGCTGGCGATACAATTGAGGCCGAAATCATTCGCAGCGGCCAGGCGGTCGTCGTCACCGATCCATGGAATGACCCACGCGTGCTGCGCGCCAAACAAGCGGTCTCGCGCAGTGATGCCTACGTCCAGGTGCCGATCTTTGGCCGCGAAGAGCGGATTATTGGGTTGCTCTCGGCCGATTTCTTCTATACCCAGCGTGCGCCGACCGGTCGCGATGCGACGCAGTTGATGACATATGCCTCGATGGTCGGCCTGACAATCGAAAATACGCGGCTCTACGGCGAACTTGAACGCCAGGTCGCCCAGCGTACGACCGATCTGCGCGCGGCGCTGGTGCGCGCCCAGGATGCCGATCGGCTCAAGGGGCAGTTTCTGGCGGCGATCTCACACGAGTTGCGCACCCCGCTGAATGCGATCATTGGCTTCTCGACGGTCATGCTCGATGAGCTCGATGGCCCGATCACGGCACTCCAAGGCGAGGATTTAAAGACGATCAACCGCAATGGGCGCTTCTTGCTGCATCTGATCAACGATCTGCTCGACCTGGCGCGTATCGATGCGGGGAAGCTCGATCTGGACCGGCGGCCGACTGATATCCACGAACTTGTGGGTGATGTGGCCGAGACGGTGCAGGGCCTGCTGCACAACCGCGCGACACGGCTGCGCATCCTGTTGCCCGCGACGCTGCCGCGCGCTCATATCGATGCGGCCAAAACTCGGCAAATTCTGCTCAATCTGCTCGCAAATGCGGTAAAATTTACCGAGCGTGGCACGATCACGATCACCGCCCAATCGGTCGTTGCGGCGAATGATCAGGCTGAGCCGGGCGCACACGATCAACTTGCGTTCGAGACGCTCATCCGCAACGGTCGGCGTATTCGCCCATTCATCGCGATCAGCGTGCGCGATACCGGCGTGGGTATCGCCGCCGAGCACCTGCCGTCGATTTTCGAGGAATTTCAGCAGGTCGATCCCCACAACCGCGAGCGACGTGGCAGCGGCCTTGGCCTGGCAATCTGTCGTCGCCTGGTCAATGCACACGGTGGCAAAATCTGGGTCGAGAGTACGCTTGGCCAGGGGAGCGTCTTCACCTTCACGCTGCCGTGCTATTTTGGGCCGCTGGCAGCCGATCTGCCGCAGAATGGCCAGCACACCGCGCCGGTGCTGGAAGAGAAGATGGTGCAACTGTGAGCGAACGTCCGGCGATCCTTTATATCGAAGACAATCACGACAATCAGCGTCTGGTACGGCGCGTGATGGAGGCGCGCGGCTACCAGGTCGTCGTCGCTGATGATGGGATGCAGGGCCTCGCAGCGGCGCGCGCGGGCAATCCTGCGCTGATTCTTGTCGATATCAACATCCCCGGCCTTGATGGCTTTGAGACCACCACCCGGCTGCGGACGATCGACCATCTGCGCGGCGTACCGATTGTGGCGCTCACGGCTGATGTCCGTGAGGGTACCCGCGAACGCTCGCTGGTGGCGGGTTGTGATGGCTATCTCACCAAGCCGATCGACCCGCGTGCGCTGCCTGCACAGCTCGCCGAGTTTATGGCCGGCCGCCGTGAGACCGTCTCGCAGGCCGTCGAGACCGATATGCTGCGCGAATACAGCCAGAAGCTCGTCGAACGGCTTGAACGCCAGGTGCGCGACCTCAGCGCGGCCAACACCGAACTCCAGGAGCTCGACCGGCTGAAGAGCCAGTTCCTGGCGACGATGTCGCACGAATTGCGCACGCCAATGACTGCGATCCTTGGCTATATCGATCTGTTCGAACGCAAGACGCTGGGCCCGCTTTCGGTTGCGCAGACGCAGGCGGTCGAGGTGGTCGGCCGCAACGCGCGCTTGCTCTCACGGATCCTCAACAATCTGCTGTATCTGCAAGAGGTGCGCTCGACCGAGGTGCACCGCACACCGTCGCTTATCCACGAGATGCTTCGTACGCTGGTGGATGAATTACAGCCGCTGGCAATTGAGGGTGGTGTGGCGCTTACCAGCACGATCGCGCCGGTCGCGGTCTTTGCCGGAGACGGCATCGGGTTGTCGCAGGCACTGCGCGCGCTGATCGACAATGCGGTCAAATATACACCGCGTGGCGGGCGTGTCCACGTCGCGGCGGTCGATTCGGCGTCACGCGTGATTGTGCGGATCGAAGATAGTGGGATCGGGATCGCCCCCGAGCATCATCAGAAGATCTTTGTGCCGTTTTATCAGGTCGATGGCTCGCTCTCACGGCCATATTCGGGTGCCGGGCTCGGTCTTGCGATCGCGCGCCACGTGATCGATGCCCACGAAGGACAGCTTACGCTGGCGAGTATTCCTGGTCGTGGCAGTGTGTTTACCGTCGTATTACCGCGTATCAATGCTGATCCTGGCATAGCACCACCGCCCTAGCCAGATGGATAGGGCGGCGCGCCGCGTGCTATGCTATCCTACCTCTCATCTGACGCGGCAACAGATCCTTGCGATTTGGCTCCACCATACGTATAATAGGTACTAGGAGTAGTCCCTTCACAGCCTCCGCCGTTCGACAGGAGACTGGTTTTATGGAGCCGCACGCGTCGATCACCTCATTGCAACCACTTGCGGATTACGCTGATTTGACGGATGAAGAACGCGAAGATCGGCTCCTGATGGAGCAGTTCCTCGCCGATCCGGGTCACGATTACCGCAATCTCCAGTACGGCGACACTGTCGATGGGCTGATTATGCGCGTCGATCGTGATGAAGTGCTGGTCGATATCGGCTCGAAGTCTGAAGGTGTTATCCCTGCCCGTGAGATGCAATCGATTACCAGCGAAGACCGCGAAATGCTGCGGCCTGGTTCGACGATGCTGGTGTTTGTCGTGCAGACCGAAGACCGCGAAGGTCGGATGGTGCTCTCGCTCGACAAAGCACGCCAGGAGAAAAGCTGGCGTCAGCTGCAGGTGGTGCACGATGCGGGCGATGTGATTGAGGCGCGTGTCATCAATTACAATAAAGGCGGGCTGCTGGTCAATCTTGATGGTGTGCGCGGCTTTGTGCCGAGCTCGCAGGTCAGCGGTATCAGCCGTGGCGGTGAGGGTCAGAAGCAACTCGATATGGCGCGCATGGTCGGTGCGCCGATCAAGCTCAAGGTGATCGAGATCAACCGCAATCGCAATCGGCTGATCCTCTCTGAGCGCCAGGCGGTGCAAGACGTGCGCGAGGGTCGCAAGGGAGAGCTGTTATCATCGCTCAAAGAGGGTGATCTCCGCGAGGGTATGGTGACATCGGTCTGCGATTTTGGCGTGTTTGTCGATATTGGCGGTGCGGATGGGCTCGTCCATCTCTCTGAGATTTCGTGGAGCCGGGTGCGGCACCCGAATGAGTTGCTGAAACCGGGCGACCGGACGCCGGTGATGGTGTTGAGTATCGATAATGACCGGAAGCGTATCGCGCTCTCGATCAAGCGAACACAGCATGAACCGTGGACGACGATCGGCGAGCGCTATCAGATCGGGATGATGGTAGAAGGGACGATCACGCAACTCGCAGCATTTGGAGCGTTCGCGCGAATCGAAGATGGTGTCGAAGGATTGATCCATGTCTCCGAACTCGGCGATGGTCGGGTGGCACACCCCAAAGATGTCGTCGCGGAGGGAGATGTGGTGCAGGTACGGATCGTGCGAATTGATCCTGCGCGCAAGCGCATGGGTCTGAGTATGCGGCAGTCATCGGAGACCGAAGAGCAGGCTGCGGAGTGACCGTAGCCGCTCAGGACTGAACGGTTGGAGTAAGAGTATGTCCGAGCGGGCGTTCGATAGATTTACCAAGCGCGCGAAGCAGGTCTTGCAGATCGCGACAGAAGAGGCGCGTAGCTTTAATCATCCGTACATCGGTACCGAGCATATTTTGCTCGGCCTGATTCGTGAGGGTGAAGGCATAGCTGCGCGGGTGCTCGACGACCTTGGTGTGAAAATGGCGCAGGCACGCCATGCCGTCGAATTTATCGTCGGTATGGGCGATGAGCCGGTCAAGCAGGACCAAGACTTGACCGCACGCGCAAAAAAGGTCATCTCGTATGCGGTCGAGGAGGCACGCCGCCTCAATCATCAGTACATCAGCACCGAGCATCTCCTGCTCGGCCTGGTACGCAATGGTGAGGGTGTGGCAACGGGCGTGCTCGATATCCTGGGTGTCTCGCTCGAGCAGGTACGCACGCAGGTGATGCGCGTGTTGCGCCAGGGTACCGGCACCAGCATCGAGCGCAGTGCGCCGAGCAGTGCAGGCTCTGGCCCGTCTGGTAGCGGCGGCAATCAGCCAAACCGTCAGAGCAAGACGCCATATCTTGATGCACTGGGCACGGATCTGACCGATATGGCTGAGGCCGGACGGCTCGATCCGGTGATCGGGCGCGCGGCCGAGATCGAGCGCGTGATCCAGATTCTCAGCCGCCGTACCAAAAATAATCCGGCGTTGATCGGCGAGCCCGGCGTCGGTAAGACGGCGATCGTCGAAGGTCTTGCGCAGCGCATCATCGCGGGCGAGGTGCCGGATAGCATCAAGGGCAAGCGCGTCGTCACGCTCGATATGGGTGCGCTGGTAGCCGGTACCAAGTATCGTGGTCAATTCGAGGAGCGCCTGAAGCGCGTCATCGATGAGATCAAGGAGACGCGCTGTATTCTGTTCATCGATGAGTTCCATACGATCATCGGTGCGGGTGGTGCAGAAGGTACGCTTGATGCCGCCAATATTCTGAAACCGGCGCTCTCGCGTGGTGAGCTCCAGACGATCGGCGCGACGACGCTTGACGAGTATCGCAAGTATATCGAACGCGATGCGGCACTCGAGCGGCGCTTCCAGCCGGTGATGGTCGAGCAGCCGAGCGAAGAGGATACGATCGAGATCCTGCGCGGTATTAAGAGCCGCTATGAGGATTTCCATCAGCTCCAGATCTCCGATGATGCGATCAAAGCCGCCGCACATCTTTCGGCGCGCTACGTGCCCGATCGGTTCCTGCCCGATAAAGCGATTGACCTGATCGATGAGGCGGCGGCACGCGTACGCATGACGCGTAGTGCCACGCCACCATCGCTGCGCGATGCGCTGCGCGGGCTCGAAGCAATTCGCAAGGAGCGCGAGGCGGCGCTGGAAGACCAGCAGTA
>JAYUYF010000635.1:0-3081 GCA_043752605.1 Roseiflexaceae bacterium | reverse complement strand
GATAAGCGCATTCGCGACGAGCGAACCACGTACCATCGCGATACTGCCGCGCTCAGTACAACAAGCCTGGGCTGGCAGTATGTTCCAGGTGGGCAACTGCCGCGCCGCGCAACCGATGTGCTGGTCGAGCAACAGTTGCGCGAGGCGCTGGTTCGGCTGAACCCCGACATCGCCGCCAGGCCCGAACGCGCCGACGAGGTGCTATTCCGGCTGCGGGCGGTAATTCTGGCAGTACACAGCGATGGCCTGGTGCGCGCTAATGAGGAGTTTACCGCGTGGCTACGTGGCGAACGCAGTATGCCATTTGGTTCGAACCATAGCCACGTCACGGTACGTCTGATCGACTTCGACGATCTCAGCCAGAACCAGTACGTCGTCACTACGCAACTTACGTTTAAGGCACCAGAAAAACGATTCGACCTGGTGCTATTCGTCAATGGCATTCCGCTGATAGTATGTGAAGCCAAAACCCCAGTGCGCCCAGCGATCAGCTGGCTGGATGGTGCAGCAGGCATTCGCGAATACGAACAAAGTGTACCAGCCTTTTTTGTGCCAAATTTGTTTTCGTTTGCGACCGAGGGTAAGTTATATCGCTATGGCGCGATTGGCGGCGATCTCGACAACTGGGCACCGTGGCGCGAAATCGGAGCCGAACTTGGGGGCCTGGCCGAGGTCGAAGCGGCGGTTCAAGGCATGCTGCGCCCGTCGGTCATCCTTGACATGCTGCAATACTTCACGCTATTTGCCACTAACCGCCAGCGCCGCAAGATTAAGCTAATCTGTCGCTACCAGCAGTATCACACCGTGAACCAGATCGTCGACCGGGTGATTGGGGGCCAGATCAAGAAAGGGCTGATCTGGCATTTTCAAGGTTCCGGCAAATCGCTCCTGATGCTGTTTGCCGCGCAAAAGCTACGGTTTAGCGCGGCGCTCGCCAATCCCACCGTGTTGATTGTAGTCGACCGAATCGACCTTGATACCCAGATCACCGCCGCGTTCAGCGCCGCCGACGTGCCAAACACGGTACGCGTCGAGAGCCGCGAAGAATTACAGCGTTTGTTGGCGCAGGATACTCGCAAGGTTTTGATTACCACCATCTTCAAATTTGCTGATGCGGCGAGCGAACTCAACCACCGCTCGAACATTATCGTGTTGGTCGACGAGGCACACCGTACACAGGAAGGCGACCTTGGCCAAAAAATGCGCTCTGCGTTACCCAACGCATTCTTATTTGGGCTTACTGGCACACCAATTAACAAGCGTGACCACAACACCTTCTGGGCCTTTGGTGCTACCGAAGACGAGCAGGGCTACATGAGCCGCTACTCATTCGAGGAGTCAATCCGCGACAAAGCCACGCTTCCCCTGCATTTTGCGCCACGCCTGATCGAATTACACATCGACCGGGAAACAATCGATACTGAATTTGGCGAAATGACTGGCAACATCTCAGAAGAAGATTACGTCGCGCTCACGCGGCAGGCGGCGCGGACAGGCGTGCTGGTCAAGAACCCCGAGCGAGTGAAGACGGTCGTTGCCGATATCGCGCGCCACTTTCGAGAACAGGTCGAACCGAACGGATTCAAGGCACAGGTTGTCACGTATGATCGTGAGTCGTGTGTACTGTACAAGCGCGAACTCGACAAGTTTATGGCACCTGAAGCAAGTGCGATTGTGATCAGCGCACCTCAGAACGATTCTCTTTATCGAGCGCATTCTCGCACCAAAGACGAGGAGGACAAGCTGCTGGATCAGTTCCGCGATGATAAGCATCCGCTCAAAATCTTGATCGTCACAGCGAAGTTGCTGACCGGATTCGACGCGCCGATATTGCAGACTATGTATCTCGACAAGCCAGTAAAAGAACATAATTTGCTGCAAGCCATCTGTCGTACGAACCGGCCATATCCTAACAAAACCCACGGATTAATCGTGGATTACCTCGGCGTATTCGATGATGTGGCCCAGGCATTGAGCTTCGACGACCGTACTGTTCAGCAGATTGTGAGTAACCTCGAAGCTCTCAAATCTCGCGTCCCCGAGGCGATACAAACGTGCCTCGACTATTTTCCTGATGTGGATCGTACTCTTACCGGATATGAAGGGCTACTGGCGGCACAGGAATACCTGCCAAACAACGAACGCCGCGACGCATTTGCTGCGGAGTACTCGGTAATAGCGCGGCTATGGGAAGCGCTTTCGCCCGATTCTGTGCTAAATCCATACACCACCGATTACCGATGGCTCAGCCAGATCTACGAATCGGTTCGCCCGCCCACCGGCAATGGTCGGCTATTGTGGCATATCATGGGTGCAAAAACGCTCGATCTGATTCATCAAAATATTCATGTCGACGCGCTCCACGACAATCTCGAAATGCTGATAGTCGATGCTGATCGGCTCACGGAATTGCTCGATACCGCTAATCCCGAAGACGTGCGTAGGATTGAAATACAAATAGCGGCACGCCTACGACGCCACACAGATAATCCTGTGTTTGTATCACTCGGCCAACGACTTGAAGATTTAAAAGAGCGACATGAGGCAGGCATGCTGAACAGCATAGTCTTTCTCAAACATTTGTTGGAACTTGCCAAAGAGGTTGTCGAGGCCGAAAAAGAGGTAGACACACCCGAAGACCCGAATCGTGGTAAAGCGGCGCTGACTGAGTTGTTCGAAGAAGTACGCGGACGCAATACGCCTATTGTCGTTGAGCGGATTGTTGGCGATATTGACGAGATTGTGCGGGTTATCAACTTCCCAGGCTGGCAACAGACTATTGCTGGCGAACGTGAGGTCAAGCAAGCGCTGCGAAAGACTCTGTTCAAGTATAAACTACATCAGGAACAAGAGCTGTTCGACCGGGCCTACGCGTATGTAGCGCAATATTACTAATGATATTTTGGGTCTGTGGCTTCTCGGCCGAGAGCGGTGTGTAGTGCTCCGCTCACCCGTTCTGGGAGCGGGGTTGACGGTGGATACCGCCGCAGCATGCTACGGCGCTACGACCTGGGTGCGCTCGCTTTGTGGTCACAACCTGCTACATTTGCGTGTATCGTGCGTACAGTACAGTGTGTTTGC
>JAYUYF010000634.1:0-7665 GCA_043752605.1 Roseiflexaceae bacterium | reverse complement strand
GATCGTCAGGAACTCCACAAACTCGTCGTTGAGCACCAGGGTATCGAGCAGCGCAGCAGCACGCGCGAGGCGTTCAGCATCGAGATGCGTAAGTGTTGCCAGTTCCTCGTCGCGGATCTGCGTATAGAGCGCAGCATCGACGGTACGGCCATCGCTCAGCGAGGCTCCGTACCGCACCCACTGCCAGATCTGCGAGCGTGATATCTCGGCTGTGGCCACATCCTCCATCAGGTTGTTGATCGCCACCGCACCGCGGCCGCTGTACCAGGCCTCGATATACTGCAAGGCCACGCTGATATTGCCACGCAGCCCGGCCTCGGTGACCTGACCGGCCGGGATGGCCAGCAATTCAGTAGCCCCCGCGACCGTCGGCATCTGGCGTGCAATCTGATTTTCGCCCGCAAACGCCCGCTTGAAAACCTCCTGCACCGTCGGCACCAGGTCGGGGTGGGCAACCCACGCGCCGTCAAACCCCTGTTGCGCTTCGCGGGTTTTATCGACCTGCACCTGTGCCAGTGCGCGCGCGTTGACTTCGGGGTCGCGCCGGTTGGGGATCAAGGCCGACATGCCGCCCATCGCGTGGGCACCGTGGGCGTGGCAGGCCTGCACCACGAGTTGGGCAGCAGCCGTGAGAAACGGCGTCGTCATCGTGACCTGTGCGCGGTCAGGGAAGACCAGGTCGGCGCGGTGATTCAGCGCTTTGATAAAGCTGTAGATATAATCCCAGCGGCCGAGATTGAGCCCGCTCGAATGCTCGCGCAACTCGTACAGGATCTCTTCCATCTCAAACGCTGCCAGGATGTGTTCGATCAGCACGGTGGCGCGGATAGTCCCGCGCGGCAACCCCAGCCGCTCCTGCGCAAAGACAAAGATCTCGTTCCAGAGCCGTGCTTCGCGGTGGTTTTGCAGTTTGGGCAGGTAAAAATACGGCCCGCTGCCACGCGCCAGCAATTCGCGCGCATTGTGAAACAGATATAGGCCAAAATCAAAGAATGCGGCCGCAATCGGCTGGCCGTCGATCAGGACGTGCCGTTCCGCGAGATGCCAGCCGCGTGGCCGCACCGCAAGGGTGGCTGTTGTGTCGTTCAGGGTGTACACACGGCCATCGGCGTTGGTGAAGCTGATCGTGCGGCGAATGGCATCGCGCAGATTGATCTGGCCCTCGACCATATTCTGCCAGCTCGGCGCATTGGCATCCTCAAAATCCGCCATGAACACATTTGCGCCCGAGTTGAGCGCGTTGATCACCATCCGCCGGTCGGTCGGGCCGGTGATCTCGGTGCGGCGGTTGGCAAAATCGGCCGGGATGCTGGCCACGCGCCAGTCTGCACCACGGATATGCGCCGTCTCGGGGAGGAAACCCGGCAGCGTGCCAGCCTTGAGCGCGGCCCAGCGCTCGGTGCGGCGCGCCAGCACCTCGGCACGTTGCGGCGCGAAGCGCACCGCGATCGCGGCGACAAACGTCAGCGCATCGGGCGTCAGGATTTCATCGAAGCCCGGCTCCAGCGGCCCGATGATCGTGTAGCGTGGGGAGTCCTCCACGTTGAGCTCCTTGTATGTGGTGGTGGTGTACGTATTATACCCGGATTGCGCGCGCGGGCGGGGGCCGCGGACGCAGCATGCTGCGTCCCAACGGCGGGGTCCCAACGGCGGGGCATCCTCAGATATGGTACATGCTCGCGCTACGATCGCGTTTGCGGCGGCCGAGCTCTTCGAGCGTAATCCCGGCGAGGTAGGTCTCGATCGCGGTACGTGCTTCGTCCCAGACGTTGCGGATGATCTGGCTATCGGCCGGGTCGGCGGGGTCATTGGCCGCGCGTGCGGTATCGTGCGGAAACAGCGGCCCCTCGAGTGCCAGCACGGCATCGAGCAGCGTGATACTCGCGGGTGGGCGCGCGAGCCGGTGGCCGCCCTGCGGCCCGCGCACACTCTCGATCAGGCCAGCGCGCCGCAGGAGCAGCAGGATCTGGTTTAAATAATGCTCGTCGATCCCCTGACGCTGGTGGATATCGTGGCTCTGAATTGGCCCGTGGCCATACCGCTGGGTCAGATCGAGCAGCGCGCGCAGCCCGTATTCACCTTTGCTCGAAATTCGCATCGAATCACCACCCTGTACGTGCAGATCGCGTGTGGTGTATAGTACCATCAAACACGCGCCGAGTACCAAGGAGATAATGATGGCCGCGAAGACTGCGCTGGTGCTCTCGGGTGGTGGTGGGCGGGGAGCGTATCATGTCGGGGTGATCACCGCGCTGGTCGAACGTGGCTGGATGCGCGACGGCGTCGGCCCGGATATCCTGGCCGGTACCTCGATTGGCGCCATCAACGCGGCGGCGCTGGCCTCCGGGCAGAGAGTCGCCGAGCTGCGCGATCGCTGGCTGGCGATGCACACCGAGGAGGTGCACCGCCTGGCGCAGGATATCCCGCTGGCGGCGCGCCCGCTGATGCGCTTTATCCTGCGCAGCGTGCTGACGAGCGACGCGCACGGTGGCGCGCAACTGGTGTTGCCGCCCGAGCAGCGCGATCTGACTGCGCAGGGCCTGTTCGAACGGATCGGGCAGGTGTTTCGCGCCACGCCGTTTCGCAGCCTGCTCGATACCCGGCCGTGGCGGCAGACGCTGGCGGCCTGGATGGATTTTGATCGGATCAACGACCCGCAGGCACCCACACTTTTGATCACGGCAACTGATATCCAGACCGGCGGCCTGCGTGTATTTGCCAACCGGCAGGTCGGCCGGGTGCCGCCGACGATCCTCACCATCGATCATCTGATGGCATCGTCCAGCATCCCGATGGTCTACCCGTGGACCGAGATCGATGGTGCCAAGTACTGGGATGGTGCCGTGCTCGCGAACACACCACTCGGCCCGGTGATCGACGCGGCCGGTGCAGACGATGTCGATATCATCGTGGTGATGATGACGCCCTGGAACACCGACGAAGACGAGTTGCGTGCGCAGCTCGATGGTGTACCGGAGGATCTCGTGCAGGGGCTCTCACTCACGCTCGACTGGGCGTTGCTCGCTTCGTACCGCAGCGCGGTCAAGATGCTGCACGCCTACAATCGGCTGGCCGCCGCTGCCGCGCTGCTTGCACGCGCGGCGCAGCAGACGGGGGATCCGACGCTCGCGATGACGGGCCGGGTGCCGCGCGCGATCCGCACGCCGCTGGTGATCGCCCCCGAACGGCTGATGCCGCTCGCGCAGATGATCGATTATGAGGAACCGGGGCACCTTGCGCTGTTTACGCTGGGCTACGCCGATGCCATTCGCGCGCTCGATGCGCGCATGCTGGCGCAGATGCTCGATCCCGCCGCTGGGTAGTACTCAGTCGCTGGCGGCCGAACCGCGCATCTCGAGTGCGCTAATCGTCTGTGCGAGCTGATCAGGAGTGAACGGTTTGGCCAGGAAGTGCGTGCGGGTATCGGTATCGAGCAGTGCGGCGATATCGATCGTCGTGTATCCGCTCATCAAGATGATCGGCAGCTGTGGTGCCAGCACGCGCGCCTGAGCGTGAACCTCGACGCCGCTGATGTCGGGCAGCGAGATATCGAGCACCAGCAGCGCCAGCAGCGCTGCGTGCGCCGTGATCTGCGCGATCGCTGCGGTGCCATCTGCTGCCTCGATCACCGTGTAGCCAAACCGCATCAGCAACGCCGCGACCGTCGCGCGCATCGCGGGATGGTCATCGACGACCAGCGCGTGGCCGCTGACGCTGATCGTGGGGGTGACCACGTTGCCGGTTGGCGTGTCGGTCTGTTCGGGCCGGGCTGCGTGTTCGGGGAGCAGCAGGGTAAAAGTTGTGCCAACTCCGACAGTACTCTGCACGTTGATATGGCCGTGGTGCTGTTGCACGATCCCGCGCACGGCGGCGAGCCCGAGACCATTGCCGGTTGGCTTGGTGGTAAAGAACGGCTCAAAGACCCGTTCGCGCGTACTGGCGTCCATCCCGATCCCCGTATCGTGAACCACAAGTTCGACATAATAATCCTGTGCCAGCGTCGGATGGTACGACACAAAGATGCGCCGCGTGGTGAGCGCGATCGTTCCTGGCTGTGTGCTGAGCGCATCGCCGGCATTGACGATCAGGTTCATGATAATCTGATGGATCTGGGTTGCATCGCCGAGCACCACTGGCAGATCCTCCGCGAGCTGAAGATCGATCTGGATGGTGCGTGCGAGCATCGTGCGGCACAATCCGGCGGCCTCCTCGACAACCGCATTGAGCTGGAGCAGCTCAGGGCGAAAACGACCACGACCGGCGAATGTCAGAATTTGCTGGGTCAGTTCGGTGGCACGACGGCTGGCGGTGCGAATCTGCTCGACCGAATCGCGCAGCTCGGCGTCGTCTGGGCGGATGAGGTTGATGATGCTCGCATTGCCGACGATCACGCCCAGCAGATTGTTAAAATCGTGCGCCACACCCGCCGCCAGCCGCCCAAGACTTTCGAGTTTCTGCGCCGCATGGAGCTGGCGGCTGAGATCAGCCTTGGCCTCTTCGGCGGCGATCTGGTGGGTGACATCGATCAAGTAGGCATCATAGTGCGTCTCGATGTTGGCCGCGTCACGCCGCACGACGGTCAAGTCATCGATCCAGCGCAGCGCACCATCGGCGGTGCGGATACGGTAACGCTGTTCGTAGGCATCCTGTCCCTGCATGCGGTACGCGTGGACTTCATCTGTGACGCGTTGCGCATCGTCGTCTGCGACAAATTGGAAGAACGGTAGCCTATTGCGGATGAGTGTGGCCGCATCGTAGCCCCACTGCGCTATATTTACGGAAGCGTACAGCAAGCGATAATCGGGCTTGCCGCTCCAACGCACGAGGACCACCGGACCGCGAGTAAACAGATCGCGTTCGGCCGCGAGTTCGCGTTCGGCCGTGCGTAACTGGGTTGAGAGGATTGTGGTATCGATGAAGACGCCGATATAGCTCGCGAGCAAGTCGAGCAGCGTCAGATCATCGTCGGTGCGGGTCTGGTACGCGACGGTCTCGACCTGGAGGATACCAAATGGGACGCCATTGCGACGCCGCAGCGCGACGGTGATCGTCTGTGTCTGCTCGGCCGTCATCGCCACGTGCGGTGTGCCAGTACGCACGACGGTACCGATCGGCTCCTCATCGGGCGCGATCCGCGGCCGCAACTGCGTATAGCCGACCTGTGCCTGGAGTACCAGCTGGCTACGCGAAAGCAGATAAATACTGACACGCGGGAAGCCGAGCGTCGTATGGATCTGTGCCACGACCTCGTGCGCCATCGCATGCATTGACGGTTGCTGGAGCATCGTAGCTGCCAGTTGGCGTACCGCTTCGAGCGCACGATAGTGGCGAGCCGCGCGTCGTGCGTAGCGCGTGCGGAGCATCGGTTGTGGCCGAACAGGCCTACGGCTGGTCATTTAACTGGGCGCGCATTGGGTGGCGGTGCCCGGCGCAACAGGTGTGTACATACTGCTCTTGTCTGATACGCTCGCCACGCAAGGAAGTACAACTCTCCTATCTAGTATAGCAGCCCTCGCCGGTTGGTGGCAAGGTAGCAAGGTAGGTAGTGATGCGGATAATGGTGTCTTGTGTGCCAGTTATGCTGGACACATACGTCGCCCACGGGGGTACATACGCGCACTGTTGCGAAGGCTATCAGGCCAGGGCGGCGAGGGCGGCGCTGTAACGTGCTGCAAGGTCATCGGGCGTGGTGACGCTCATGCCCAGATCACGCACGCGACCATCGGCGAGCCCATAGATCCAGCCATGTACCGCGATCTGCTGGCCACGGCTCCACGCACTCTGGAGCATCGTCGTCTGGCAGACGTTGACCACCTGCTCGATGACATTGAGTTCGCAGAGCCGCCGCAGACGCATGCCGCTCGTCTGACAGGCTTCGAGCAGTGTTGCGTGCTTGTTGCGCACGTCCTGCACGTGGCGCAGCCAGTTGTCGATCAAACCAAGACTACGATTATGCAGCGCGGCCTCGACGCCGCCACAGCCGTAGTGGCCGCATACAATCACGTGTTTGATACCCAACACATCGACGGCATACTGAAGCACTGCCAGACAATTGAGGTCGGAATGTACCACAATATTGGCGACATTGCGGTGGACAAACATTTCGCCCGGCGGCAGGCCCACAAGTTGTGTGGCGGGTACGCGGCTGTCGGAGCAGCCGATCCAGAGATATCCCGGCACTTGCTGAGCCTCGAGCCGCGCAAAGAAGGCGGGATCGGCGGCGATCATCTCCTCGGCCCATTGCTTATTCTTTACAAGCAACTGCGTAATATCGGTCACGGCCACCTGCTGTACAGTCGTGTGTGCATAAACCTGCAACTGTGCCGCCACACCGCGCGATTGTCAAACCGTGGCACCGTCTCGAGCATGGCTCAGACAGGTTGCCCGCTCCTGACCTCGCCCCCAACCAGCTCTCCGACACGGAAGAGGGGAAGCGCAATTGTCGACCCGTTGAACCTTTTGGGGAACTGCTAGCGTGATACTGGCATCATTTTGCCGGGTCGTGGCCCCAGTTCATCAGCGAATAGCGCCAGCGCGTCTCACGAATATCCCCTTCCGGGCGTTGCGCCAGATGCCGCCGCACATACCCGACGACCTTGCGCATGTGCGCCAGATCAGCATCGGTATGCTCATCCTGACGCGTGTTGAGCATTTCGACGATCCGTGCGCCAGATTTGTGCCCGACCGATTCGTCCGCACCTTCGGCCTTGTAGCCCACCGCGCGCGAATCTTCGGTCTTGAGCCACCGATCAAGCGTGGCGGGCGTCATATTGACGACATCTTTGAACGCGTTGAGCGTCTCGCGGTCTTCGGTATTCATGCATCCCCTCGCACGTGGGTCAGCGCCGTCGGTTTGTGTGCAGCCTCTGCGCCGGTTTTCTCGCTCTCAACCAGATATTGCGGCTCATCATCTGATGCGGCGACGTGATGGCCTTTGATCTCGATCGGGCTCGTCAGCTTGCGCTTGACCGTACCACGCGTTGTGCCCTGCGATGTCTCCCACTCGACTGTATCGCCCGCTTTGAAGGTTTTCATCGGCTTGCTCCCATCGATAGAATACGCACAAAGGAGCACAAGCTATGCCAGGACGCGGGAGTAGCGAACACCCTGGCCAACAAATCTTGCCCGGTATCACTGTGTAACGCATGCTAGCTATAATGGTCTACAACAAGGACAGCACTGACTGATGTAGGAGAACACAATGACCAACGCTGCGGAACAGACAGTCCATCATAAGCCAGCGACTGCGGCGGATTGGTCTGTGTGGATCGCGCAACAGCTGGCCGATCGGGCCGCAAATTATCTCCGGACGCCAGCATTGCTCGTGTCCGATGCGAACGGCGAGATCGCTCTTGCTCGTGAGTATCACGGCCGCGAATTGCTTGAGTTGTTGCAAAACATTGATGATGCCGGTGGCGACGCACACGATGGCTGTCGTGCGCAGATTGTGCTGACTGAAGATGGCGTATGCGTTGCCAATACTGGTCGCATCTTCGATGCGCGCGGTGTGGAGTCACTGCTCTACCATCACACCAGCGCGAAGGCGCTTGACCGCCGCCGATTTATCGGCAACAAAGGGCTTGGATTTCGAGCATTGCTGAATTGGACCGACGCGCCGCTAATCTTGAGTGGTGCGTTGGCGCTCGGATTTCACCAGCAATATGC
>JAYUYF010000633.1:0-3090 GCA_043752605.1 Roseiflexaceae bacterium | reverse complement strand
CCCCTTTTCCGCTGCTGACGCTCCTCACGCTCCTGCCACTCGGCGGCGCGCTGCTGGCGCTGCTCGGCGGGATGCTGCACGCGAACGCGACGACGATGCGCCGTGGTGCGGCGGCCTACGCGCTGCTGCCACTGGCAGTCGCGATCATCGTGGCGGCCGGGTTTGTACCGGGTGCCGTGGCCGCTGACCAGGCGACGGTGCAGTGGGTCGAGCGTGTGCCGTGGACCGAAGTCATCCGGATTGAGTATTTTGTCGGTGTCGATGGCCTGAGTTTGCCGCTGGTGCTGCTGACGGCGCTGCTCACACCGTGCGCGCTGCTGGCCTCTGGCAGGGTGCGCGAGCGGCCAGCCACCTATCTGGCGCTAATTTTTTTGCTCCAGACCTGTATGCTGGGCTTCTTCACCGCGCTCAACTTCTTTTTCTTCTTTATCTTCTTCGAATTGAGCCTGATCCCGGCCTTCTTTCTGATCGATGGCTGGGGGCAGGCGGCGGCGGCGCGGCGGCGCGCCGCGACGCAGTTTGTGGTCTATACCGTGGCAGGGTCGCTGCCGCTGCTGTTGCTCTTCCAGTTGCTGTATGTCGCTACTGCCAGCGCCGGGATCCCGACGCTGGATCTAATCACGCTCGGGCGGCTTGGCGGCGGGCTGGGTGCGGCAGGGGTGACGGCCGATCTGCAAACGCTGCTGTTTGCGTTTCTTGATCAGGCGCAGATGACCGCGCTCGGCCGCTCACCGCTGCTCTACACGACGCTCGCGTTCAGTGTGACCTTTATCGCGTTTGCGGTCAAGCTCGCGATATGGCCGCTGCACACCTGGCTGCCCGATACCTACAGCGAAGCGCCGCCTGCGGTGGCGATGCTGCTGGCAGGCGTGATGTCGAAGATGGGTGCCTACGGGATGTTGCGCATTATGCTGCCGCTGTTCCCGGATGCAGCCCGGATCGCAGCGCCCGTCGTCGCAGCGCTGGCGCTCGCGGGTGTGCTGGCGGGCGCACTTGGCGCATTGCGCCACGCGCGTGGTGATCTGCGGCGGATGATCGCGTATACGTCGATCAATCATATGGGTTATGTCGGGCTGGCCGTGGCGGCGGCGGGCGCGGCGAATATCGATGCAACCGGGCGCGCGGTGGCGATCGACGGCGCGGTGTTTCAGATGATCGCGCATGGGCTCTCGACAGCCGCGCTGTTTCTGCTGGCCGGGATGCTGGCCGCACGACTCGGCACCAACGACACGCGCGAGATGGGCGGCCTGCGCAGCGTCGCACCACTGCTCGCAAGCGCGGCCGGGATTGCGCTATTTGCCAACCTCGGGCTACCCGGGCTGGCGGGCTTTGTCGGCGAATTCTATATCTTTCGCGGGTTGTGGCAGGCGCTTCCGGCCGCCGCACTATTGGCGACAATCGGGCTGGTGATCACCGCGCTGGCGTTGCTGCGCAGCTACAGCGCCGTATTCCACGGGCCGCGCGTGATCAAGCGCCAGATCGTAGACTGGCAGCCGCTCAGCGATGAAGGGCTGGCGCTGCTGCCACTGCTGGCGCTGTTGCTGCTGCTCGGGCTCTGGCCCGCACCGCTGATGGATATGAGCAACGGGCTCGCCACGGCGTTCGGGCAGGTGCTCGCACGGCTGGCCAGCCTGCTCTGAGATTCCGTACCGGCGGATCGCGATCCGCGCGCCAGAGTCCCGTACCGGCGGCGCGATCCGCCCTTGGAGATGATACACAGATATGAACCTGCTGACGCTGCCGACAACTATCCCGTGGCTGAGCCTGCTCTGGCTGCTGCCCGCCGCCGCCGCCGTGCTGGTGGCGCTGCTGCCCGCCGCACAGTTGCACGCTATGCGTGTGGTAGGCACGGTGGTGAGCGCGCTCACGCTGACGCTCGCGACACTGCTGTTTCTGGCATACAATCCGGCCGGCGCACGCTACCAGTTTGTCGAAAGCGCGACATGGGTGCCACAGCTCGGCATCAGCTACACGCTCGGCGCAGATGGCATCGGGCTCGCAATGCTGCTCCTGAACGGCATCGTCACGCTCGCCGCCACGTTGCTGAGCTGGAACATCGAGGCACGCGGGCGCGGCTACTGGTCGCTCTTGTTGTTGCTCTCGGCTGGCGCGTACGGCGTATTTAGCGCGCTTGATCTCTTCTTACTGGTTCTTTTTTATGAAATGACGATCCTGCCCAAATTCTTACTGATTGGTACGTGGGGCAGAACTCGGCGCGAATATGGTGCTACCAAATTGGCGCTGTATATGATGGCGGGCAGCGCGCTGATCATCGCCGGCATGATCGCGGTGTACCTCGGCAGCGGGCTGCGTACCTTTGATCTGCGGCTACTGAGCGAAGTGGCGCTGTTCTCGCAGGCGTTCCAGGCCACCTGGTTCCCGGTGGTGTTCCTTGGCTTCGCGGTGCTGGCGGGTATGGCACCATTGCACGCCTGGGCTCCCACCGGCCACGTGGCTGCACCCACAGCAGCGAGCATGATGCTGGCCGGCGTGATGATGAAGCTCGGCGGGTATGCGTGTTTGCGCGTCGCGTTTGGCGTGCTGCCACAGGGGGCGCTCGAATGGCTGCCTGCGCTGGCGGTGGTCACCATGCTGGGCGCGTTGTTTGGCAGCACGCTCGCGCTGGTGCAACGCGATTTCAAGTATATGGTGGCGTATTCATCGATCTCGCATATGGCGCTGGCGCTGATGGGCATGGCGGCGGGCAACGTCGTCGGGCTCACCGGCGCGGTGCTGCAACTGTTTGCGCACGGCGTACTCACCGCGCTCTTGTTTGGCATCGTGGGCCGGGTGGTCTACGACCGGGCGCACACCCGCAACATGGACGAACTCGGCGGGGTAGCGCGCACGATGCCGTTTGCCGCAGTGCTGTTTATCATCGGTGCATTATCCTCGATGGGCATGCCGGGTCTGGCCGGGTTCTGGGCCGAATTCAATGTGCTGACCGGCACGTTTGCCAAATTCCCACTGCTGGCGATCCTGGCCGCGATTTCGATCCCGATCACGGGTGCCTACACACTACGCGCGGTCGTCAAGGTGTTTTATGGCGAGCAGATGCCCGCCACACTCACTATGCCACCACTCACCTGG
>JAYUYF010000632.1:0-3093 GCA_043752605.1 Roseiflexaceae bacterium | reverse complement strand
CGTTCGAGGTGCGTCAGAAAGCGAGTTTCGATCGCGCGCTCGTCGTCTTCGGGCTGCACACTTGCCACACTCGCCTGGTAGCGCAAGCGCAAATCGGG
This sequence comes from Roseiflexaceae bacterium, assembly GCA_043752605.1. Lineage (GTDB taxonomy): Bacteria > Chloroflexota > Chloroflexia > Chloroflexales > Roseiflexaceae > JAYUYF01. The sequence goes on along the minus strand of JAYUYF010000632.1, from coordinate 2,995 downwards.
GGTGCTGGCGGTGATGCGCTGGAAGATCGGCCCGGCCAGCGCGTGCAGATCGGCCACCGCCCGCTGGCGCTGGTGTAGGATGTAGCCACCCGCCATCGTCAGTTCGCGATCCCAGAACGCGAGTTCATCAGCGGCATCGCGGCGCGCGCGCTTGCCCTCGCGCCAGGCGCGCAAGAGACTGTTGCGCTGCTCGACAACTTTTTGGTAGTGCGAAAGCGTGCGTACATAGCGCCCGCTGATCTGCGAGAGCGTGATATCGAGGTAGCGGCGGCGCTCGGCGGGTGGCCCGGTCACGAGCACGACATCGGCGGGGGTAAAGAGTACCACGCGCAGATTGCCGATCAGATCGAGCGCGCGCACCGCCTTGCGATCGACGCGGACGGTCTTAACCGATGTGCCCGTGGGTTGGCCGTTCTCATCTTCGCGTCGTTGCACTACTACTTCGAGCCGCACCGTGCCATCGTCGCGTGTCACCTCGGCCACCAGCCGCGCAAAAGGCTGCACGCCGATGTCACCCGTCGCGGCCAGCCGCACCAGCTCGCGGTCGGCACCGGCGCGCGGCGAGCGAGTGGTGGCGAGGAAGAACAGCGCCTCGAGCAACGTCGTCTTGCCCGCCGCGTTGGGCCCGTAGAACAGCGTGGCGCCGGGTGCGAGCCCCAGATCGAGCCGCTGGTAATTGCGGAAATCGCTGAGCGTAAGATGCGCGACGTGCACTGCTAGTGCGCTTCCGGCGCGCCGCCAAAAACCCGCCCGAGCGCGGCCAGATCGGCACAGCCCGCACAAAACATCGCGATCCGTAGCTCGCTGAGCGTGGCTGCCAGCCGCTCGATCACCGCCGCCTCACCGTTTTCCGCTGCGGCCGGTGCGAGCACCGAACGCGCGATACCTGCGAGGTTTGCCCCGAGCGCGATCGCTTTGGCAGCATCGACACCGTTGCGCACCCCGCCGCTGCCGATCAACGGCACGCGTGGCAGTGTGGCGCGCACCTGGCGAATGGCTTCGGTGGTGGGGATGCCCCAGTCGGCGAAGGCTCCTGCCACCTGTGCGCCGGTTGCGGTGGTGTGCCGAAAACGTTCGACTTCGCTCCAACTCGTGCCACCCGCGCCGGCCACATCGATCGCGGCCACACCCGCATCTACCAGCCGCCGCGCAGTGCTGGCCCCGATGCCGTTGCCAACTTCCTTAACGATTACCGGGACTTCGAGCGCACGGCAGACCTGCGCGATCCGCGTCAGCAGTGCGGAAAAGTTGGTGTTACCCTCAGGCTGTACGGCCTCTTGCAGCGGGTTGAGATGCAATATCAGCGCATCGGCCTCGATCATATCGACGGCGCGCTGGCATTCGGCCACGCCAAAACCATAGTTGAGTTGCACGGCACCCAGGTTGGCGTAGAGCGCGATATCGGGTGCGATCTGCCGTACACGGTACGTGGCAGCTACGCGCTCGTCGCGTACCGCAGCACGTTGCGAGCCGACGCCCATCGCCAGACCAAGGTGCTGGGCGGCCGCAGCCAGCGCCAGATTGATGCGGTGGACATCGGCGGCGCCGCCCGTCATCGAGCTGATCAGCAACGGGGCGCGCAGCGAACGGCCGAGAAACGTGGTGCGGGTCGAGATCTCACGCAGGTCAAGCTCGGGGAGCGCTTCGTGGGGCAGGTGATACGCGGCAAAACCCGTCGCGACACCCTTCGCCGCAACGTCTTCGTTGAGGACGATCCGCACGTGGTCGAGCTTGCGGCTGGCCGTCAGGTCGATCTCGGGTATGCGGTTGTGATCCGGGGCATCCATGCCCGTTTAGTATACCACGTCAACCCGCACTACGCAGCAAACCGGGATGCAAACGCGCCGCAACCCTGCGAGCTGCGGCGCGCCGTACAACTTTGATGCGATTTCCTACTCGAGAAACTGGCGACTCACCCAGCCTTCAACACCGTTGTAGCGCACGCGCACCCACTCGTCGCCCTCGATGACACGGCTCTCGCCAAGCAACGTGACCTCGGCACCACGGACGAGGGTATCGAGCACACGCTCGCCACGGCCCGGATCGGCGCGCAGATTGAGGCGGCTGGTCGAGACTTTGCGTATGGTCTCGGTCACCACTACAGGATTCGTCGGTGCTTCGCCAACTCCGGCAACGCTGGTACCGCCGGTGTTGCCCGGTACCGATGTGGCGACCGGCGGTGTCAGAAGTCCCAGCGCGGGGCTACCCGTCGCGATCAGATACCCGACGCCGACGAGCAGTGCCAGCGCGCTGATACCCGCACCCGCACCAAGCCACACCAGCAGTTTACCCGGCTTTTTTGTGGGTGCAGCCGAGCGCGCCAGATCCAGAAACGTCGTCGGGTTCTCACGCGCGGCATCGACCTCACGATCGCGGCGGCGCAACATAGCGATCTCGGCGGTGCCCGGCCGGTTGCGTGGTTGGAGATTCTCGCCGTCGACTGGCGGTGCGCCGACGACCTGGGTCGGGATGAGCCGCCAGCCGGTATCGACATTTGCCGTGGCTGCGGCCGCGCTAACGCCAACGATCTCGCCTTCAATCGTGGCTGTTGCGGCGGTAGTACCTGTGGCAGCGGGCTGCTGACGCCCGCTGCCAAACAGGCCACGGCGTGGCTGTGCTGCGGGTTGCGCGTCGGCCGGCGCGGCGACGACCACCGGGCGCGGCGGCGCGGCGGGTGCCACGCGATCTTCGCGCCGTACGGCGATAAACGCCGGGATGCGACGTACCGTGTCGGCGGCGGCCTCGTGCTCATCGGCAGGTGCCGGGCCATCGATCAGGCGCTGCACGACTACCACCAGCGTGATAATGCCGAGTGTCGCCGCCGCGATGATCAACGTGGCACCTGGCCAGTTGAGCCAACTTGCCAGCGCAGGAACACCGTGTGAGACGATCCCCAGCCCAAGCAGCACCAGAAACACCAGGCCGCTCAGACCGATGATCGCCGTGCCAGTATCCAGCAGATCAACAAAGCGTGGCACGCGCTTCCCCTCGCCAC
>JAYUYF010000631.1:0-3096 GCA_043752605.1 Roseiflexaceae bacterium | reverse complement strand
AGCTGTTCGTGGATGCTGGTCACGGCAGCGGCCGACCAGGGGCGCTCGCTGATGAACGATTGGAGTCGCCGCACCGACACATCCAGCGCCAACGCGATCGGTTCACACGATTTGCGGGGCAACGGCAGGAGCAGGCCGTGTATGTACCGTCGTGCCCAGGCATGCTGATCCGCGCGCGCAAATGCCGGGGCAAACTGATCCACGTAGTCGTTCAGGGCGGGCAGGAGCGCGTCGACATCGGCTGGGGTCAGGGTACATGGCGGTGGACTGGGGGGTGCTACAATAGGCGTGTGCGTGGGTTCCTTCCGCATTCCCGGTGAGATCGGTGTGCGGACAGGATACCATGCACGTAATTATGGTCAAGTCAATTGGGCCGATCCCGACTCAGCGTTGTAATACTGGTATCGTTGATGTAGCGCACCGCTGCGTTCGCCTGAAATTCTCGCTCCGCTGCGTGTGCCAGGAGAGCGGCTATGCAACTGCTGATTGAAAACCCGGTGCTGGTACTGTGCATTATCGCTGCGCTCGGCTACGTCGTTGGTCGGATTACGATCGGCGGGACGAGCCTGGGCGTTGCGGCGGTTCTGTTTGTAGGTCTGGCGATAGGTGCGCTCGATCCGCGGCTCAAACTGCCCGACATCGTCTACCAGCTCGGGCTGATGATCTTCGTCTACACGATCGGATTGAGCGCCGGACCAACCTTCTTCCACGGGCTGCGTGAGCAGGGACTGCGGAACGTGGCCTTCGTCTTCGGACCCCTGGTCTTCGGCGCACTACTTCTTGTCGCATTCCAACGCCTACTAGGGCTTTCGCCCACGCTCGTTGCTGGCGTCTTCGCTGGAAGCTTTACCAATACCCCGGCGCTCGCCAGTGTCCTCGACTACATCCGCCAGCAAGCTGACCCGGCGCTCCGGGAACAGCTGCTCGCCGAGACCGTGGTCGGCTACTCAGCCGCCTACGTGATGGGTGTCATCGGGCCAATCCTGGTGATGCTGGCGATGCGCGCAGTCTGGCGGGTCGACTACACGCAGGAGGTCGACGCGTTGCGCAAACAGGGGCTCCTCCATGAACGACTCTACCAGCGCAGTGTATGCGTGACGAACCCGGCGGTGCTCGCGACGCCGCTTGCGCAGCTCGTGCGCGCGAACCACTGGCAGGTGGTGTTCGGGCGGCTCAAGCGCCAACAGCACCTGTCGCTTGCGACTGGGCAAACCTGCTTTGCGCTCGGCGACGTGGTGGGCGTGGTCGGTACATCCGAGCAGATCGAACACGTTACTGCTGTTCTGGGGGAGATCAGCGACGAACAGCTACAGCGCGACCGCAGCGAGCTCGACTACCGGCGCATCTTCGTCTCCAACCCGAACGTTGCCGGGCATCGATTGAGCGAGTTGCATTTGCCCGAGCGCTTCGGTGCGATCGTGACACGCATCAAACGTGGTGATACAGAATTGCTGCCGCGCGGCGACACGGTGCTGGAGCTCGGTGACCGAGTACGGGTGGTGACCGAGCCAGCACACATGGAGGCGGTGAGCACGTTTCTGGGTGATTCGTATCGCGCCCTGAGCGAGGTGAACATCCTCACGCTCAGCCTGGGGCTGCTGCTTGGCGTGCTGCTTGGTCTGGTGCAGATCCCTCTGCCAGGTGGCGTGCAGCTCGCACTTGGGTACGCGGGCGGGCCGCTGGTCGTGGCGTTGATTCTGGGTACCTTTGAGCGCAGCGGGCCACTCGTGTGGACCCTACCATACAACGCGAACCTCACGTTGCGTCAGATTGGTCTCGTGCTCTTTCTGGCGGGGGTGGGTACACGCGCAGGCTCAGCATTGCTGGCAACGTTTACCGAGGGCAACGGCGTGCAGATCGTACTGGTTGGTGCGACCGTGACGCTATCGACCATGCTGCTGACGATCTGGGTGGGGTACAAGCTGCTGCACATCCCGCTGAGTGTGTTGGTGGGCATACTGGCGGGGTTGCAAACGCACCCGGCGCTGCTCAGCTTTGCCACCCAGCAGACCGGCAACGATGTGCCGGAGAGTGGCTACGCCGCAGTGTATCCGATTGCAATCATCGCCAAGATCCTCGTCGCACAACTGCTGCTGGGCTGGCTGTGGCGTTAGGTTGACCGATGGCAGCGAGACGCGCCGCCTGAAGCATCGCGCTTTCAGCGACACTCACGCGCGCGTTCATCGCCTGTTGTTGTGCTTCGCGGATGGCCAGGTATGCACATCCTTGTGCGTGAAGATCATTGAGATTACTTCATCTGGGGCCGAATGAGCACTAGTGGCACTTCGCTGGTATGCAACACCGCGTCGGCAACACTGCCCAGTGCCCAGCGTGCCACGCCGCTGCGTCCATGCGTCGCCATCACGATGAGGTCGGCCTGCTGCCAGGTCGCCACCTGTGCAATCTGGGGGGCTGGCTCGCCGAACGTTACTAGCGAACTGGTTACCACATCGGGTGTGCTGAATTGGGCTCGCTCGTAGTTGAGCTTATGCAATGCCGTCTGTTCGCAGCGATAATCCTCCTCAGTCAAGATTGGCAACAGGCCAGGGCTATCAGCGGCTAGCGGCGCGATTGCCTGGAACAACACAAGCTCAGCACCGGCAAGGCGTGCAATATCGAGTGCGAAGGGCAACGCTGCGCGCGCGTGCTCCGAACCGTCGAGCGGCACGATGATGCGCCGGGGTGTATGTGCGAGCACGCGCCAGTGCCCGCTGCCGCGAAGGAGCAACACCGGCACGCGCGACGCCTGCACGACCTTGCTGGCAACGCTACCCAGGGTAAAGCGCTGCAGACCGCTGTACCCGTGGGTTGTCATCGCGATCAAGGAGGCATGCTCTGATGCAGCGAAGTCGGCAATGAGTTGGGCAGGATCGCCACCACAGACACCATATTTTGTAGGGAAACCTGCCTGCTCAAGGCAGTGCGCCTCGTATTGTAAATAGTCGTCAGCGTGACGATGCGCCCGCTCCAGTGCGGTGTGCCCCCGCGTATGCGTCGTGGTGAGCGGGTCGGCGTACTGAGACAGCATCGCTTGCTCGGATTCCACAGGCTCGGCCATGTCGTCGGTCACAACGCGTAGCAGGTGAAGGCGTGCAC
>JAYUYF010000630.1:0-3101 GCA_043752605.1 Roseiflexaceae bacterium | reverse complement strand
GATCGCGGCTATACTCCAGCGCGTAATCGGTTTCGTCCGCCGGGTCTTTCGTGTACATAAACCGAATCATCGCTCCCCCTCGCGTTGTGAAATCCGTGGCGACACCGGCACGCGCGCCTCCCGGCTCACGATCGGTGTATCCATGCGCGGCGACACGAGCGCGTGTCCGTCCCGGCTGACAATCGGTGTATCCATGCGCGGCGGCACCAGCGCGAGAAACACGCCGCCGTACGGCGCGCCAAGATCCTCGGGCGCGACACGCAGCCGCCGCCCGAGCTGGTCGAGCAGCCGCCGCCCGAGCTGGTCGAGCATGTAGCGCACACTACTCATCAGACGGCAATGCGATACATGCCGCTGAGCATAAAGCCGCTGGTCGCGGTCAGCGCGCTCGTGGGCAGTTGCGTTGTCGCGCCGTTGTCAGTGGTCTGGTCAAACCGTACGGTGCTTGTGTTGGGGTCGAGCAGCGCGCCAAGCTGAATCGTGGTCGCGGCCAAGTCGACATTTGCATACCACGCGAGCGACAACGCCTGGAAATGCCCGGCCGCCGCGTTGGTGGAGAACGGTAATGTGCCAACGCGCACATTACCGACCGGCGCAGTGGTGAGTGTGGCGAGTACCACATAACACTGAATCTGGCACCACTCACCGATGCGGACATAGCTGCCTGCCTGGGTGCTGTACGTCATCGTGCCGCCGCCGCCCGATCCGGTGACAATCGGCGTCCACGTACCGCTGACAAACACCTGCGTCGCGGCGGCGGTCAGGCCGAGCGTGGTGCGCTGCGCGGTCGCGCTGGCATCGTCGATGAGCGCCCGTCCCGCCGTTGTAACGACCGTGGGATCGAGTGACCAGACGGTTCCCGCGCTCGATACCACGATGTCACCCTTATCGCCGTCGCCAACACCGTCGCGCCACACACTGCCGTCGCGCACGCGCACGGTGCCGAGCGTCGTATCCCAGTACATGTGGCCGGGATACGGGCTGGCAGGTGCGCTTGCGAGTCGCTCCAGCGCGAGATTCACTTGTGGGAGACCGAGGAGATCGGGCATGTGTTTCTCGACTAGTCGCGGATTAAGACACGAAACTGGTTACTCGTCGGTGCCGCCGCGAAATTCAGGCGCACCGTGTTCACGGTTGGACGTGAGATATCGCAGCCGACCGTATCGCGCGCACCCGTGTTGCGTACGACTTCAACCAGCGTGTCGAACGTGTTGAAATTGTGCGTGAAGTCGTACTGCGTGGCTGCGCCATCGCCAAGATTGGCGGCGAACTTGCGCACCCGGCCCGCCCAGGTGGCGAGTTTGAGCGGGGTGATTGTCAGGTTGTCGGCAACGCCCGCGTCGGTTTCCGCCTGCGTGGCGTACTCCGCAATTCCTGCCGTGGTGTCGGTGGCGGCAGGTGCGCTGGTGCCGAAGCTGACCCACGCCACGCTCGTCACGCCGATCGTGCCGTTCACGGCGGATTGCCGAAACGATGCGCTCACTGACGTGCCCTCGTCGATCGTGACGACCGCGCTCTCCAACTTATCGAACGTGCTGGCGTCCGCACTGCGCGTCATTGGCGTGGCTGCGCCGTTCCAGACATACACGCCGTTCTCCGCGCCGGTCGTTTGCGCGCGCACGAGCACCCGGTCGCTCGCCACAAGCGTAATGCCGTCAATTGTCGCGCCGGGTGAGGCCAGGCTAATGTTCGCCTGCGTGGCAACGCGCGCATTGTCTTTCCAGGCCAGACCTTCGGCGTAGCTGCCGAGTTGTTCGAACGTGATCGGATGCCCGCTCGCCGTACCGGCGGGCAGGTTGATAATACGGGCAACGCCGTTGAAATCCAGATCGGAAAGTTGTTGTCGTGGCATGTACGTCCCCTTCTACTGCAAATGCGCAGTGCCGGCCATGAGCGCTACCAGCGTCACCAGCACCTGATTGGCGCTGATGTGCGTCACGTCTGCGCCAAACACGGCACCGCCAGGGGTGCGCAGCTCAACGCTCGGACGATAGCCGAGGTTGTGATTAATTGTCCAGATCGCGCTGGGCGCGATCTGGGTGAACGTAAACCCGTCGCGCAAACTCGCAACGGTGACAACGCCGACCGTGAGCGCGCTGTGCTGGAACGTGACCACACGATCGTCGCTGGCCGGCGTCAGGAGTGGCAGATCGCTAATCAGAACATCGCTCATGGTCGTCTCCGTTTATGCGGCGACCGTCGTGGTCACGTGCGCCGTGTCGTCTTGCGCGAGTACCCACGCGCGGAGCGCAGATCGCTCGTCGGACGGCGCTTGCTTCCACCAGGACGCGAGCTGGCGAATGGGGCTGCCGCGCCCGATACGCGCGGCGGCGGGCGGCTTCACCGTGTGCGCGGGCGATTCGCCCGTTGCGGCGAGCCGCTTCCGTATGTCGGCCACCAGCGTGTGCGACACCCCCACGTGCTTGGCGATCGCGCGCGCGCTTTTGTCGTGGCTGGTCGGATGACGCAAGGCCACCTCGACGGCGCGCGTTTTATCGCCCAGGGTGCGCGGCTGTCCGTGCGCCTGATTGGCCGATGTTGCCAGCCAAATGGCGTCGCTGAGCGTGCCAGGCTGCACCAGCGCGCTGATCGTGGTCGCGTGCGCCAGTCGGGACGCGGCCAGCCGGGTAAATCCGTCCCAGGCCCAGAGCGTGCCGGTCTCGTCGCGTACCACGCCAATCGGCGGGAACCGTACGTCCTCGCGCATGAGCGTGGCGTACTCGGCAACCGTTTGTGCGTTGATGCGCGCCCGCATTTGCGTGCCGCCGTCCGTGCGAATACTCCCGATTGCGAGTGCTTCTTCTGTGTGCATGACACCATCCATTGCGCTACCAGATACTTTCGTGTGCGGTGACCATCGTACTACCCAACACGGGGGCCACGTACCGGAGCGCGTCACCAAAGTGAAAACGCTCCTTGTCGCGAATGCGATCGCTGGTCACCCCGGCCTCGTCGGTCTCGCGGCGATAGTTCTGCAAGTTCTCGATCAGGCCCGTGCAATCGTCGAACACGTACAGGCGACGATGCTTGATGAGCGTTGCCACGCCGTCGATGCCCGACTCCAGGTTGGCGAGCAGCGGGCGCAGCACCGGCACGTCGTT
>JAYUYF010000629.1:0-3112 GCA_043752605.1 Roseiflexaceae bacterium | reverse complement strand
CATCAAAGACGGGCGCTTCGATATCGAGATCCGCAACGGGCGGGTCTATCGAATCTCGACCGACGGTGGCGCGTGCCCGTTTGAGACCTACCCCGACGCGCGCATCCAGAACAACGCATTCTTGACTGCGGGCAATCCGATCAACCCGCAGACCGGCGTGAATGGCACGATCCAGTACGAGATTCGTGGCAACTTCGCCGATACCGCGCGCGCCAGTGGGACGATCCGCGCCACCAGCAACGGTGTCATGTGCGTCGAGGCGACCTGGAGCGCGCGCAAGCAGTGATCATCCGGCCTCAGGATCGTCGGCCGACGCACCCGTACCGCTGGCTCAGGCCAGCGGTACGCGCACCTCGACCGTCGTGCCCTCGCCCTCGGCCGACTTGATCCGACAATCGGCACCGATCAGCCGCGCGCGCTCACGCATATTGAGCAACCCGAGCGACCCGCGCGTCGTGTAGCTGCCATCGACCGCTGCGAGGTTGAAGCCGCGCCCACGATCACGAATACTCGCCACCAGGTGATGATCCTCGGCGTAGAGATAGATCACTACCTCGCTCGCACGCGCGTGTTTGCGCGCATTGTTGACCGCCTCCTGCACGATCATAAAGATCGCACTCTCGATATCGACAGGAAGCCGTGGTAGCCCGGTTGGTGCCTCGAGCCGCAGCTTCATCTCACCCTTAGGATCACGAAAGCGCTCGACATACTGTTGCAGCGTCGCCAGCAGCCCCTGCGTCTCGAGACCAAGCGGACGCAATTCGAACAGCAATGTCCGAATATCGTACGAGGTCTTCTTGACCAGATCGGCCAGCACATCGAGCTCACTATCGACGCGTTCGGGCATCGCGCGTTTGAGTTTTTTGATAAATTCGATGTTCATCGAAATCGCAGCGACGCTCTGCGTCGGGCCATCGTGCAGATCGCGCGCGATCGCAGCACGCACCTCACCCTCCTTCACCAACAACCGATCGCGCTCTGCTTTCAAGCTGCGCACCAGCCGCGCGTTCTCGATCGCGCCCGCCGCCTGGGTCGCGAGCGCCGTCAGCAGTTGCAGATCCTGCTCGGTAAACGGCGCACCACTGCGCTTGTTGAGCACCTGCATCACGCCAACCATCCGCTCGGCGTTGCGCATCGGCGCGCACAGAATCGATCGGGTAATAAAATCGGTGTCGCGCGCCACACCATCAAACCAGCGCGGATCCTGTTCGACATCGTTGACGATCTGCCCGATACCGTTGCTGGCAACCCAGCCGGCGATGCCACGATCTTGCGGGATGCGAAACTCGCGCAACTCACCGCTCTGCGGATCGGGCAGATTAAGCACCAGCTCGCCGGCTGCCGCATCGAGGATCAGAATCGAGCAGCGCTCGGCCCCCATCACCAGCGGCACGCGCTGCTTGATATCTTCGAGCAGGCTATGCAGATCGAGGTTGCTCGCCAGCGACTGGCCAATTTCGTACAGCAAATGCAACTCGCGCAGATCTTGCTCGGCGCGCCGTAGCATCGCGAGCTTGTCTGCTTCACCGCCGAGCGAACGCACGATCAGCATCACCAGATCTTCATCGACGATCATCTGCGGTTGCGCGGTCTCGGCGTCGCGCACGACAAGATGCAACAACCCGACACTCTGCCCGCCGCTCTGCAGCGGAAGCTCGACGAGCTTGCGATCGTCATCGAGCGTAAATGCACCGATACTACTCTCGCCACTGCTTGTTGCACGCCTGAAGCCCTCGCGCGCCTGCGCGATCAACAACATCGCGTCCGCATCAGGATCGCCAGCCGTGAGCTGGATGACCTCGCCGTGGGGCGCGTGGTACAACAACGCTGCGCTTTGGGCTGGCCAGAAACCGAGCAGCCGCTCAAGCGATGCCTGAAGCATCGATGTGACATCGATATGCCCGCCCGATGAGAGCAGCCGCCCGAAGCTGATCAACTGCCGCTGGTCGTGAGACGTTGTCATCCGAACCTCCGCTGAAAAGCTAATCGGCGTCGCGAGACGTATCTACGAATCTAGCGCATCGCCGCGCGACTGTCAACGCGCGGCACAAAAATCGCATTCGCATACTACGTGTCATTTGCTGCTTGACATTGTGAATGAATTCACGTACACTTTTGTAGAGGTTCGCTGTACAGCCGCAGCTTTGGCGGGAGGTATTGTCATGACGATCGACAGCTCAATGACGCCCGAGATGGGAGATGGCACGGCAGAGACGCTGGCGGCTGTGAACCCGCCGCGCGCACGACCGCGGGTTGTGGTCGTCGGCGGTGGCTTTGGCGGGATCAACGCAGCACGCGCCATGGCGCGCGGCGATGTCGATGTCCTCGTACTGGATCGCAACAATTATCATGGCTTCTGGCCGCTGCTGTATCAAGTAGCCACCGCCGGCCTCGAACCCGAGTCGATTGCGTATCCGATCCGTGCCATTCTGCGTTCGCTGCGTAATGCCGATTTCCAGCTCGCGCAGGTTCAGGGTGTCGATTTCGCACGCAAGCTGGTATTGACCGACGGGCTGCCAGTATCGTACGATTATCTGGTGCTGGCGGCCGGTAGCGCCTCGAACTATTTTGGCAATGATGCGCTGGCCGATACAACCTTTGGCCTGAAAGACCTCGACGAGGCGATCAGCATCCGCAATCACCTGCTGACGTCCTTCGAACGTGCGGTGCGCGAGCCGGATGCTGCGGTGCGTCGTTCGTTGCTCACATTTGTGGTAATCGGCGGCGGGCCGACGGGCGTCGAGATGGCAGGCGCATTTATCGAACTAATCAACGACGTAATGCGCAAAGACTATCCGACGCTCGATATCGCGCAGGCGCGCGTGTTGCTTGTCGAGGCGGTGCCAAATATTCTCACGCCGTTTAGCGCCGATCTGCAACAGGCGGCCAAGGATCGGCTGCAGGAGATGGGCGTCGAGCTGCGGCTCAATGCGCCGGTGGCCACAGTCGCAGATGATATCGTCACGCTCAAAGACGGCGCGCAGATCGCGGCGCACACGGTGGTCTGGGCTGCTGGTGTACGCGCCTCGAAGCTGACCGACACGCTCGGGCTCGAGACCGGCCGTGGCGCGCGCGTCAAGGTGACGCCGCAGCTGCATCTTGTCGATCGACC
>JAYUYF010000628.1:0-3116 GCA_043752605.1 Roseiflexaceae bacterium | reverse complement strand
CGCGGCCAGTTCCTCTCGGCGGATAGCATCGTGCCCGGATCGCCGAACGGCGGCATCGATGGCATCGGGATCGCGTCGCTGGCGACGGACTTCAGCGATCCCATGTTCGCTGCGCAGATCGTGGCCGAGCAGAGTGGTGCGCTTGATAAGAAGATCGATCGGCGCGGGCCAGCCAATACCCAAGCGCTCAACCGCTACAGTTACGTGCAGAACAATCCGCTGAAGTGGACGGATCCGACGGGGCATGCATTGCGATTGACAACACGGGAAGCCGCAGAGATGCAAGCGTTCATTCGTGAGACAATAACTGTTCTGAAGACAGCAATAGCAAATAGTCAAAACACACTCAACGTATTATCTGCGTTTCTCTCCGTTGCTCCGCAATTTCAAGTAGCACGGTTAGCTTCTGTTCTGGGCTTGGATTCGCTTCGCGGAGGAGATAGTGTAATAAGCAAAATTATTGAGTCGCTAGGGAATGCAGATGATATAGCTTTTCTCGAGCAAGTAGATGGAGTTCTTGACGATTTTATCCGACAAAGAGGTTTTTCTGATAAAGAATCGACAATAACAATATACATGGTGCTTAATGAACACGTATTTACGTCTCCTAATATGCCCAGGGCTACTGGTCAGCTGAATGCTGTGTATACAGATGGTAATGGGAGCATCGTTCACAAAAAGATCTCTATTGATAATCAATATCTCACTCGGGTACTTCTCCGTGACACGAATACGCGCGATCCTGGAGGTCATCGTAATGGAAGCAATTAACACACTGATGCGACTCATTAGCATTGTATTGATAACGACCCTCGTGTCCTGTACAATACCAGGTCGGACAATAGCAAAGGAAGATATCGAGCAGAAAATATTTGTAGAAAACGCGATACCCTTTACGGTCTCAGGCCGTGAGTCAGACACGTATAATGGGGTGGATGTTGACATAACATACTACAACATTGGCAATAATCAATATGACACGATAGGTATAATGATTTTTGAAAACGATACATCCGCAGCTGACTATGCGAAAAACACGTTACCGTGGGATGAAAAATCGATATTTATTCTGGAGCAGAATCGCAATCTTGTACTTTATATAAACTTTGAAAACTATCCTCAAGAGCAAGTTGACGCTATTGTCAAGTCATTTAATCAATTATAAACCCTCGATTTTGGAAGTTTGCACCTCATCTTTTGGAGGTGATACCCCGACATTTGTGTCATCAGCCACATAGGCCTGTGAGTAGCAACGACGCGAAAACAGACGCTTTGGAAATATTTTACAATCTCCGAGCGTGTACACGGACTTCGTTCACGGCGCTGTCGTGCGTGCCGCTTCGGACGACACCGCAGTGCCAGAGAATACGTCATATCTGGCGAAATGTAGGCTCCTCCCCACACCGCACCGCAGCAGCACGCCATCCGCGATTCGCCAGCCAGCGATGAAAATCCGGAGTTATCTGGCAAACGCGACGCCTGTGATCAACCGATGCTCAGCAAACCGATACGCTTTCTGTGCTACGCAGCCTGGACATGGTTTTGCGGAATATGGGAAGTGACGTTGCTGTCGGCTCATAGCGTGATAGGCGCAGACAGTTCCGGCTAAGTTCAAGTTTTGCGAGCATATACAAGGAACACCTGGCATCGATTAACGTACCAGGGGTACTGCGGGTGAAAGTATCAGGTGAGCAAACGACGCGTGCATTGGTGTGTGACGCGCAGCCGCTCAGGGGGTGGGCTGACATCCGTGGAGGGCAATATGCGCTCGACCACTTGGTACAACAAACAGTCCAATCTGCCAGCTGTGTGACGGAGTACCCGCAAGCACGAGGAGAAGCGGTTCGGGGCAATGGTACGCTGGTGATCGCGCAATCGCGCGCATCTGCTGGATGTCGACAGCGCTTGGCGCGGGTGTCCCATTCGGATGCACGTGCCACTCGCCGAGATAGTATACATCGTCGACGTTCCAGGCATGCTGAAGCTGTTGCTGGAGTCCATCGGTGCCTCGGTGAAACCATGTCGGCCCGCTACCCGAATCAACTGGTGCAGGCAGGGCTTGGGTCACGCGGGCGCAGCGGCGGTCTGTGGAATAGTGGCCAATCAGGATACCACCGGTCTCGCTGGGGCAGGCATCGACAGCCCATTGCGCGATCGTTGCTAGCACGCGCCGCGTCACGCGACAGCCGTACGTGCGGCCAGCTGACCAGTACTGCTGATCAGCCACGTGCATCCTCCCCCGCCAGTCGCCGCACGCCGTGATACACGCCATCCTCGTAGTGTTGCGCATAGACGACAAAGCTGGGCGCTGCAAGGTGCTGGCTCGCGACCTGAACCAGTTCTTTGAGCGCACACGTCGCCATCATCGTCACATCGTCTGCGCGGGCCGGAAAGAGCGGATGCCAGCAGCCAATCCCGTCGCATGGCCAGGGGACGTCATGTGTGTTGTCGCGCTCGTTCCGGAGCCACGGATCAATAAACTCCCGGAATCGGAATGCGGTGAGCGGAAAGGTAGCGCCAGCAGCGGCGAAGCAGAACAGGCGCTCCGCCTGATACCCAAGCGAGAACGACACGAACAACCTATGCGCTGATGCGGCGACCTCCTGACTGAGATGGGTGAGCACCGCATCGTCAGCCGTACAGTCGATGATCAGGTCACACGCGCGAACGAGATTTTGCGCGTCGGCGGACAGCGCAGGAAACGACGCACACACCGCACGCACGCGCGCATGAGGTGAGATTGCGTTCAGTCGTTCGGCCAGGGCATCGGCTTTTGGCTGCTCAAGCTGTGTGAGCAGCAGGGTATGGCGCGCGAGATTGCCCGCCTGGAGCCGATCCGGATCGATGACGACCAGGTCGCGTACGCCACCACGCACGAGCAACTCCGCAACCTGCGCACCTAGCGCGCCAGCACCCAGCAGACAGATACGTCGTTCGCGAAGCACTGCGGGTAGTCGACCGCGCGCGGTCAGATCCTCGTCGTCCCAATTCGCCGTCGGCAACCACGTGATCGCGGCTGTCAAGCGACGTATTTTTCTTTCACCTGGTGACAATTAGAACTTTGCCTCGCGGGTGATTAGGACGCCGACGGTGATAGGGACGTCGTGGCGGTTTTG
>JAYUYF010000627.1:0-3118 GCA_043752605.1 Roseiflexaceae bacterium | reverse complement strand
GGCCCTACAGGGGGATACTGGCGATGGTGACGTTACGATTGCTGCTGGGTGGTTTTGGCAATGTAAACCGTAATCTTGCGCGTTTGCTCGTCTCACAGCGCGCGTTACTGCGGGCGAAATATGATCTGACGCTCACGATCGTGGGGGTGGCCGATACGTCGGGCGCGCGCTACGATCAAGCCGGGATCGAACCGCAGTCGTTGCTCGATGCGCGCGCGGCCGGGCGGCGGGTAGCGCAGATCGGTGGCGTGCCGGGGCAGACCGTCGCTGAACTCGTACGGCGCGCGCAGGCCGATGTGCTGCTGGGTGCCACACCCGTGAGCCTGGCCGATGGCGAGCCGGGGTTGAGCGCGGCACGTCTGGCACTCCAGCGCGGCATGAGCGTGGTGCTGGCCGATAAAGGGCCGCTGGCGCTGGCATACCAGGAACTGGCCGCGCTCAGCGATCTGGGTGCGGGCGCAGATCGTGGCAACGCGCGCGATTGGCCAGCGCTACGCTTCTCGGCGGGTGTCGGCGGTGCCTTGCCCACGATCAACCTTGGGATGCGCGATCTGGCGGGTGCGCGCGTGCTGCGCGTCGAGGCGGTGCTCAACGGCACGACCCAGGGTATCCTGCGCCGCATGGAGCAGGGCACGGGCTACGCCGAGGCGCTGGCCGCGATGCAGGCCGCCGGTATCGCCGAGACCGACCCCACGCTCGATGTCGAGGGCTATGATGCGGCGGCCAAGCTGACGATCGTGGCAAATGCCGTCCTCGGCCACCCGTGTACCATCCACGATGTCGCACGCCAGGGCATCCTGGGTCTCACCGCAGACGATTTGCGCGCGGCGCGGGCGCGCGGCGCGGTGATCGTGTTGCTTGGTCTGGCAGAGCCGGCAGGTGATGGATATACGCTCAGTGTGGCACCCAGCGCGCTGCCCGCCGACCATCCGCTGGCGCGCATGAGCGGCGACGAAATGGGCATCGTGTACCACACCGATATCGCAGGGCGGCTGGCAGCATCATCGCTGGAAGTCGATGCTACACCCACCGCAGCCGCGATGCTGCGCGATCTGATCGGGATCGCCGGGCGGTGATGGCGCGCGCGTCGGGGATGTTGTCGTCTGGAGAATCCAATGGCTCGCAGATTTCATTATGCGTGGGTTATAGTCGCGGTGGTCGTCGGGATCCAATTACTCTCGGCGGGGATCCGATCGGCGCTGGGGTGTTTCTGCTGCCAATGCAGGCCGATCTCGGCTGGGGTCGTGGCACGATTTCGTTTGCAATTTCGCTCGGGTTGGTTCTGTTTGGGTTGGCCGGGCCGTTTGCCGGGCAATTCATGGATCGGTTTGGGCCAAAGCGGGTGATGCTCGCTGGACTGGCAATCGTCATCATCGCGATGGTGCTCAGCGCGCGGCTGACCAGCACGTGGGAATTAAACTTGTTCTGGGGTCTCTTGAGCGGGGTAGGTACCGGCGTCGCCTCAGCCGTACTTGGTGCCACCGTCGCTAATCGCTGGTTCGCCCAGCGCCGCGGCCTGGTGACGGGCATCTTTGGCGCGGCGACCTCGGCCGGGCAACTGGTGTTTGTCTGGCTGCTGGTGGATCTGATGAGCCGCATCGGCTGGCGCACCAGTATCCTGGCGCTGGGGGCGCTGGCAGCGCTGCTGATCATCCCGGTCGCGCTGTTTATGCGCGATGACCCGGCCGATGTGGGCCAGCGCCCGTATGGTGCGAACGACGACACCCCGGTTACCCGTGCAAAAGCCGATCCAGGAGTGATGAGCCGCGCGCTGCGTTCACCCACATTCTGGCTCTTGTGCGGCACCTTCTTCATCTGCGGAGCCACCTCGAACGGGCTGATTGGTGTGCATTTCATCCCGTATGCCGTCGATTGTGGTATCGCGGTCGGCGCAGCGGCGGGCACGCTGGCGCTGATGGGCGCGTTCAATTTTGTGGGAACGATCGGCTCGGGGTACCTGACCGACCGCTACGACCCGCGCAAATTGCTGTGTATCTACTACGGGTTGCGCGGCCTCTCACTGTTGCTGCTGCCGTTTCTGCGCGACCCGCTCGCGCTGACGATCTTTGCCATGTTGTTTGGGCTCGATTATATTGCCACTGTGCCGCCCACCACCGCACTGGCCGCCGATCTGTTTGGCCGCCACAACGTCGGTTCGGTGTTTGGCTGAATCTTCTGCGCGCACCAACTCGGCGCCGCATCAGCATCGTGGCTCAGCGGCCTGGCGCGTGATGCCTTTGGCGATTATACACTCGCCTTCTTGATCGCGGGTGCGATCGCGGGTGCGGCCGCGCTCGCATCGCTGGCGATCGGGCGTAAACCGGCAGCGCAGCCAACGTCAGCGTAATCCACGTACATCCCGGGCCTCAGGGGTTTGCAAAGCCTCCACAAAACCGTTACAATGCGGCGGGTAGTGCGGGTAAACGAGGCAGGGCAGTATGTTGACGGTAGAGATCGCGGTTGCAAAGGTACCACGCCATGGCGAAACCGAAAGTGGCGACA
Organism: Roseiflexaceae bacterium; assembly: GCA_043752605.1. GTDB lineage: Bacteria > Chloroflexota > Chloroflexia > Chloroflexales > Roseiflexaceae > JAYUYF01. The sequence goes on along the minus strand of JAYUYF010000627.1, from coordinate 616 downwards.
CCGTCGAGGTGATCGAACGACCGGGTGGTGGGTTCTCGGTAGTGCTCGTCGATGGGCAGGGCAGTGGGCGCGGCGCGAAGACGCTGAGCAATATGATTGTCACCCGCGCGATCTCGCAGGTGAAGGATGGCGCGCGCGATGGTGTGGTGGCACGCGCTGCGCACGATTACCTGTACACCTACCGTGCCGGGCAGGCACTGGCCACGCTCAATCTGCTCTCGGTCGATCTGCGCAGCGGCACGATCCTGATGACGCGCAACAACCCCGCGCCGTTTTTTGTCATCGCTGGGTCTGTGGTGCAGCGCTTTGGAGAGCCATCGCAGTCGATCGGGCTCCAACCCCACACCCGGCCGCAGATCACCGAAATCGCGCTCACCGCGTACACCTATGTGATCGTCTTTACCGACGGGTTGCTCAAGGCGGGCGCAGCGGTGGATGACGAGATCGACGTGTATGCACAGCTCGAGCACGAACGCCATAACGGACTCGGCAGCGCTACCGATCTCGCCGAGCGCCTGCTGGCGCACGCGGTGGCGCGTGATGATGGCCAGCCAACGGATGATATCAGTATTGTGGTGCTGGCGGTGCTCCCGCGCGAAGAGACCCTGCGCACGCG
>JAYUYF010000626.1:0-3120 GCA_043752605.1 Roseiflexaceae bacterium | reverse complement strand
CGTGATCAGCGCATCGCCGGTGCGCAGCGCGGCAACAGGTGGTAGCAGACGCGGCTCGAGCGCCAGCAGCCCCAGCACGAGATAGCCAAGCGCCAGCAGCCCCCACGCATCTGGGACCCAGTAGCCGAGCCGGGCTGCCGCTCCCCAGAGCAGCAGCGCGGCCAGCAGCATCACTATGCTCCCCGCCGCGAGCGCCAACCGCACACCCAGTTTGCGCGTTGCGAGCACGATCAGGAGCGCGAGCAACAGAAAGAATAATGCGCGCGGTTCAAGACCGGGTGCTACGGGAAGCGATTGGATGCGTGCCACCGCCACCGCGACGCCCAACGCACGCGCGTTTGTCTCGCCCGTGGGGGTGAATACGTCGCTGCTAAACAAAATCTGGCGCGGGCCATCGCGCGGTGCAGTAGGCGCGGCGAGGAACTGGTACGTGCGCCACGGTCGATCGACGGAAAAACTAAATTGCGTCTGGTCGCCATGCACGCGCAATTGTGGTGCGGGCACTTCAGCGGGCCGCGCCGCGCTCAAATCGATCTGTACCAGCACCGGCGCGCGCCGATCGAGCCCGTAAAGCGCCAGCCGCCAGCCCGCCGCAGACCAGCGAAACGGTCGGTCGCCGCCCGCCTCCAGTTCACCCAACCGGTAGAGCGTCTGCGCAGCGGTGGCATCATCGGCGCGGAGCACCTGCGCCGTCGGCGTAGCAAACAGCGCCAGATGCAACACGCACGTCGCCAGCAGCGCAAACAGCGCCAGCGCAGGGACTATTGGTGGGAGGCGGGTGGTCTTCACAAGTGCCGACTATAGCGGAGAACGCCGGGTGCGTCAATTATGCGGTGCTTCGTGAAATCCGTCCTGCGTTGTGTCTTTTGTGCCGTTGTGGTGCGCTACCCCGTTCCCTCCGGCATCTGATATCATACCGCATCACCACCACAGAGGAGCCAACCATGAATCTGCCATTCGCTGGTCTGCGGGTGCTCGATCTGAGCCGCGCGCTGGCCGGGCCATTCTGTACTCAGATGCTGAGCGACATGGGTGCCACGATTATCAAGGTCGAGCAGCCGGGCGCGGGCGACCATTCGCGCGGCTGGGGGCCGCCGTTTCAGGGTGGCGAGAGCAGCTACTTCCTCAGCGTGAACCGCAACAAGCAGAGCATCGCGGTGAATCTGCGCAACGCAGCCGGAGCCGAGGTCATCCGGCGTCTTGCCGCCAGCTGCGCTATTGTCGTCGAGAATTTTGTGCCGGGCGCGCTCGACCGAATGGGGCTTGGCTACGAGGATCTACGACTGGTCAAACCCGACATCATCTACTGTGCGATATCGGGCTTTGGGCCGCTCGGGCCAGATCGCGAGCGCCCAGCATACGACCAGATCGCGCAGGGCGAAGGCGGGCTCATGAGCCTGATCGGTGAGGATGGCGAGCCACCCGTGCGCGTCGGTATCGCGATCACCGATCTGATGGCCGGGATGTTTGCCGCCTACGCGATCGCGGCAGCGGTGACGCACCACCAGCGCACCGGCCAGGGCCAGCGCGTGGATACGTCACTGCTCGAGGGACAACTCGCGATGCTCACCTACCAGGCGGGCAGTTTTTTTGCCACCGGCCACGCGCCACAGCGTACCGGCAACCGTCATCCATCGATCCATCCGTACGGTGTCTACCGCACCGCCGATGGCTACTTCAATCTGGCCGTCGGCACCGAGGCGCTCTGGCAACGCTTTTGTGCCGCCTTGGCACTCGATGCGTTGCGCGATGACCCGCGCTTCGCGACCAACCCGCAGCGCAGCCAGCACCGCCGCGACCTCGACACGCTGCTCGATGCGGTCTTCGCGCAACACACCAGCGCGGGCATCGCCCAGATCCTGCGTGACGCCGGGGTGCCCTGCGGCGCAGTCCGCGACATCGCCCAGGTCTTTGGCGATGCCCAGACCCAGGCGCTGGGGATCGTACAACACTACGACCATCCGACGGCTGGTGCGGTGCAGGTCGTCGGTCCACCCTACCGGCTCTCCGAACACGCACCGCGTCCGCCAGAACCTGCACCGCTGCTGGGCCAACACACCGACGCGATCCTGGCTGAACTGGGCTATGATCCCGATGCGATCCTGGCGCTGCGCACGATGGGGGCGGTGGGATGATCACGGCGACGGGCGGGGGATCCCCCGCCCCGCGCGATCTGCTATGATACCCTCCATGACCTCACCAAAAAAAATCCGGCTCGACCAGTTGCTCGTTGAACGCGGGCTCGTCGAGACGCGTAGCAAGGCACAGGCCTTGATCATGGCTGGCAGCGTACGCGTGGCGGGCGATGCGCGTGTGCGCGCCGGTGACATGCTGGCGCTCGACGCCGCTGTCGAGGTCACCGCTGGATTGCCGTATGCCAGCCGTGGTGGCCACAAACTGGCGCACGCGCTCGATGCATTTGCGCTTAATCCGGTGGGATTGGTGGCCGCTGATATCGGCGCATCGACGGGAGGTTTTACCGATGTCTTGCTTCAACGTGGCGCAGCGCATGTATTTGCCGTCGATGTTGGCTACGGGCTGCTCGATTACCGGCTGCGCGCCGATGTGCGCGTCACCGCTATCGACCGTACGAATGTGCGCTATCTTGAATCGCTACCGGGCGGTGTGCTCGCCGACTGTGGCGTGATCGACACCGCGTTTATCTCGCTCAAACTGGTGCTGCCCGCAGTCCGGCGGCTGGTGGCCGCACACGGCTGGGTCGTCGCCCTGATCAAGCCACAATTTGAAGCGGGTGCAGACCAGGTCGGCAAGGGGGGCGTCGTGCGCGACCCGGCGGTTCACGCCGCCGTATTGCGCAGCATCCTCGGTTTTGCGCCCGAGGCCGGGTTTGTGGCGCGTGGTCTGGCGCGCTCACCAATCACCGGGCCAGCCGGAAATATTGAATTCCTCGGTCACTTCGATGGAAGCGGCGAACCGCTCGATATCGCGCAGGCTATTCGTATGCAATCCCTTTAACGTGTAAAGCGTTTCTGATTTTGCAAAGTATTTTTTCAGGCTTTGTTCACCTTTGACTCCGCACCATATTGCGCTATAATGAGCGTGAAAGTTTGCACGAACGCAGCCTTGCGGCATGAAAGCATAGATGGTGCGGCCAGTCAT